>VGTH01000013.1 GCA_016874755.1 Deltaproteobacteria bacterium
CCTCAGTGTGCTTTTCTCTCATCGGCGTATCCTTTCCTGCCTGCGCCAACAGGCAGCCTTTCGTTTTTAGATTCGCGAAAGGGTACGCCTACCTATTTCCTATTTCCACACGCTTTGATCATAGCTCCTATGGAGGTCTTATGGAAAGCTCGATGCAATCGACTTCCCAAGCGTCTTCGGCGAGCCGAACTCAGGAGCGCTCGCTGGGCGTGCTTGAGGACGGCATCTTGACCGGTATCGTCGGTGCAGCTGTTGTCGCCCTCTGGTTTCTGATTCTTGATACCGCGCGCGGCCAGATGTTCTTCACTCCTGCGCTGATTGGCAGTGTTATCTTTCTTGGCCAGAGCCCGGACCAGGCGGTCTCGATCAACCCTTACATCATTCTCGCCTACACCGGTTTGCATGGCGTGCTCTTTCTGATCGCCGGTTTGATCATCGCGCGTATGTTTGCGTTGTTCGAGCACAACCCGCAATTCGGCATCGTCATCCTGCTTTTATTTGTGCTCTTCGAAGCGCTGCTATTTTCTGCTGCGGCTGCGGTTTTCCCTTACTTAATCGGCACCCTTGGCGCCGTGGCCGTGGGTGGTGGCAATCTCTTCGCCGCCATCGCAATGTTCGCGTTCTTGATCCGGCGCCATCCCCAGGCCATGTCGCAGTTGCGACTCGCTTGGCATGAACCATAGCAGAACAACAACCCAAACCCGCTTCTTGTGATTCCTTTCCGGGGCGTCTCTTCCTCGGCCGATGAACAGGTCTGCCTTTGCGCGTCGATTTATTGCGCGATAAAGTCACGGAATCACGACACGCGCTTTACCGCAACGACTGGCGCTGCTTCTTTACAGCTTTGCGATCGGTTTGCTGGCGACAGTGATTGCACCACCGGAATCCCTTTCTGGCTGCCGCGACCCTGAGGTCGCGCGCAAGTCAGGCTCGGTCGCCTATGCCGCGAGTCCCGACGCGACGATCCAATACTTCGGTCACAATTTTTTTCTGATTATTAGCAAGTCCGGCACGGAGCGGCGTTTGTCTACGACCTCGGCACCCTATGTATTGCCCATCTCGGCGACTTGAGTCAGAAACTCAACGCGCAACAGCTCAAAGCCACGCCTGTTGGCTATGATCAGGTGGTTGCAGGTCCGTTTCGCTCTGTTTGGACTGCGCCCGTCTGATGCGCCCCTGCCTTCGGACCTCTTCGAACCGATAAACGAGCAAACTAAGCATGCTTCGAGGTAAAGTCCCCGCACTTTTTTGCCGATAAGATGACAAAGGGGACTCCGATGAATTTACTGCAGGAATCACCTAAGCGTGAATGGCTCGGCGCGCCCATGTTGGTGCTGGAAGTTATGACTTCCAAGTTGATTACGCTAACTCCAGAGCAGACTTTCGGTCACGTCGTCGAACTGCTGACGCAACATTCTTTCCGTCATTTTCTCGTCGTCAACCCGGACCATACCCTGGCTGGCGTGATATCTGACCGGGATGTCCTGTGGGCGATTGCTGGCATGTCCGAGTGGCAGACCAAACCCGTGTCGAGCGTGATGGCACGGCAGCCAACCACCGTTAGTCCTGAAACACCGCTCTCGGCGGCCGCTGAAATCATGACGGCCCGGCGCATCAACTGTCTGCCGGTGGTCGACGCCAGCCGCATCGTTGTCGGCATCGTGACATCCACCGACCTTTTGAAAAACTACAAACAGTTGCAGCGTTCCATAGAACATCGCGCTCAGCTCTGACCGCCGCTGGCGCGCTGCTCGCGGAGCGTAGAATCGGTACTTCTTGGGTTGCGGTTGACGACCGAAGATGCGGTCGTAGAAACGAAAATCGAAGAGTTCTTCGGCGGGCACCCGGGTTCGCGAAAGCCCCATGCTCACCTAAATACGGTTGCAAGTTTCAGCTCCTTGCACGAGAGCGTAGGGACTGCTGATCCAGCGGAGCGCGGGCGAGTCGAGGGCTTCGCGGGCCACATGCACCGGCAAGACGACGGCGCCGATTTTCCTGGAAATTAGCCGCGCGGCCTCTTCCCGCTCTTCGGGAAAACCACAAAGGGGTTGCGTCCATGCTTAGCTCACAAGGCGGGCAAATGGCAGAAATTGCTTTTGGGGTCCGATTGACTCTAGTTAGATGAAACGATGCGCTCAATCGTCTGTGGTCATTTCTTTAAGGATCTGACATAGGGACATAACGCTGCTGACTAGCTGGACTAGCTTGAGTTTGTCCAGCATATCAACAGCGTCCGCCATCGGGCCCGTGCTTTTTTGGCTTCAGCGGCTTGTTTGGCTGATGTCGATAATGCCCTGCACCTCAGCAGTGGCGCCACGCCCAACGCATGTGCGTTGAGGCGTGGTCTGAGGCCGGTGTGTTGGCTCGCTGGTTTCAGCGTCCGAAGACCTCGGTCAGGAAGCCGCGCACTTCCAAGATTGCTGCGTCGCGCGCCTTGTCGTTGCCTCCGAAGCGGGCCCCCTTCTTGCGGCACTCCCGAAGCCAAGCGTCGGTCGCCTCCTTCGTGGCCAGAGTGATGCCGCTGTCCACTCGCCGAATAACGCGCGTGTCCACGTCGTACACTGCCTCGCAGGCGTGGATGCCGACGTAGTTCCGATCAAATACCACCGGCGACTGCCGATCGAATCCATGATGAGCATCGGGGAACACGACCACCCGCACCGACACTCCGCGTTGTTTCAGCTCGGCCGCGTAGTGCTCGCAGGCTACTGGTTCCGTCATCTCGTCGGACCCGCCAAGCAGCATCAGCATCGGCGCGGTCGCGAGTCCTTTCCCCTTGTGCCGGAAGTTGCAGTACGGATACAGAGGGATGTAGGCCGCGAACCGGTCAGGCGCGGTGCCGAGTACGACCTCACGGAAGCGCTCGAAGATCGCGTTCACTGCCACCTCGCCTCCGCGCGAGAAGCCCATGATGGCAACGCGCGAACCGTCGATCTGCGGGTGCGTGCCGAGGAGCTGCAGCGCCACGTAAGCGTCGAACAGGTGGGCGACGAAGTGCGTGAACCCTGGTTGATCGGAGTAGATCGGCGGCTTGATTCCGCGTCCTGTGAAGCTGTCCAACACGAAGGCGGCGATACCCCACGAGTTGAGGCGCTTCGCCCAGGCGCCCTCGCGCTCGTCGGAGATGCCGCCGACCCCGTGCGCAAGGATGACGGCCGGACTCTTGCCCTCCCGCTCCAACGGCCCGCCAGCCTTCGGCATGGAGAGCCTGCCGCTTACCACGACTGGTGGCCCACTCAGGTATGCGCGGGTGATCAGCGGCGCCTGCGACGTGGGTGTGTAGGTACGGAACTCGATCCTGCCGGTCGCACCGTCGGCCAGCGTAGTGCGCGGCTCGGCGTGAGCCAGCTGGCTTCCGGCACACAGCACCGCCACGAGGCCACACGCCAGGATGTTGACGCCTCTCATCGTGTAACTCTTATCAGACCATTCCACGCTTTGATGTTTCACCGTGGCGACACTTCCAATCAGATGGCCTTCTACCGGCACGCGCGCGTCATTTCGAACCCTTCGGCGCCGCCTCACGATGACACGTTGTCGCCCTCCGAACTTTGCGTCCTTGGCGCCTTTGCGCGAGGAATATCTTACTTGGCTTTTTTGTAACTCTCCGGATCGAACGCCTCGCCGTTCAACTTAAACTCCCGCGTCACCGGCGTCGGATTCAGGATTGTCTGCATGATGTAGCAGCCGGCCTCGGCGTTGCGCATCAGTGCGGCAACGCGGTCGGGCGGTGCGCTCGATGAAATCTCGCTCTTCATCTCGACGCCGACGCCGCCTGATTTGATCGTCTCGCGCAGCACCGAGCCCTCGGCTCTGAAACGCGTGGTCACGTAGATCTTCATCTTATCGACTTTCACCTTCATCATTTCCCCGTACCGGGAAACTTGGGTGAGTAGTCAAAAGGCCACCGATAGGGCGAAGTACCCCATCGGCGATGGTGCCGAATTGTCGCCGCCGGTGCGCGCCTGCTCGTCGCAAAATACCGTAAAGCCACGCACGTGGCCTTCCTTGCGCATGCGCTCGATGGATTCGGCATCGGCTTCGATCACAATATCTCGACTCACTTGCATCTCGTCTGTCATTCGCATCTCCTCTTCTGAAATTTAGTGGTCTTTTTTCAAACGCCGATCGATCACAAACGGGCCGAACGGCAGCAGCGCCGCAACGAACACCAACGCCGTCCACCGCAGCGGCCAGCGCCGCTCATCGTGCGCCACGTAGAGACAGACGCAAAACGCCATGAACAACAGTCCATGAATCCAGCCGGCGACTTTCACTGCCTGCGGCATGCCGGCTAGATACTTCAGCGGCATCGCCACCCCGAGGAGCAGCAGAAAGGACACTCCCTCGGCCATGCCCACCGCGCGCAAACGCCCAACAGTCGTTGTCAACATCGTTTAAGATCAGTTCTCGCAGGGTAAATCGGCTTCGTTAGTCGAGACAAAGGGAACGCGGCTGCTCCAGTGGCCGTGCACCGCGGGCTTGCCCGGAGGCAAATCGTCCAGCGTTCCCGACGGCACAATCACCCGCGTGCCGTCGCGCGACGCATGAGGGATCGGACAATTGCACGTGCTGCAAATCTGCCGCGCAAAACTCTTGGCCTCCGGCAGATCGTAGCGCTTGATCAAATTCTCCCCCTGGGTCCACTTGAACTGCGCGATCGGCACGGCGATGTTGGTCGAACGCACCCCGCCGGTGGCCTTGCGACAGCGCGAGCAATAACAATGGCCAAAGCGCATGAACGGCGTCGACACCTCATAGCGCACAGATTTACACAGACAACTTCCTTTCAAGGTTTGTTCCGCCATAGAACCTCCTCGTAATGGTTGTAATCGCACCTTGTGGTTGCCCGGAGTCTATTTAGATTGGCGGGTGATGGCAAGGAGAAAGAGATTTCACCACGAATCGTGCTCGTGTTCGTGGCTCGTGCTCGCTTTTCGGCGCTGTCCGGCGAACACGAGCACGAGCGACGAGCACGATCTCAACTCTTTCCGAACTTCGTGACCTTCGTGTGCTTCGTAATGAGGTAAGTCTTCTGCTCCACCCTTTCACGCTATCGCCGACTAACCGATGGCGCCGCGCACGCCGGTGTAGAGCAGTTGCAAAGCGAGCACCGTCAAGGTGACTTTGAGCGCCATGCGAAAGACCGGTTCGGGCAAACGATTGAGCGCTAGCTTGCCGGCGTAGCTGCCCAAAAAGCTCAATGAAACCAAACCCACGAGCAGCGCCAAGTAAGGGCCGAAAGCAAAACCGATCAACGCAAACGTGATGATCTTCAAGCCATGCTGGATCGTCATGACAACGGAATGCGTGCTGACGAACTGATTTTTCTCCGGGCACGCCGGCGATACGAAGGCGCCGACCAACACGCCGGTGCCGCCGACGAACATGGTGACGATTGTCGTAATGATGCCGACGAAAAAGAATTTCACTTTGCTCGCCGAGCGGCTCTGCAAATTCGGCAGCCAGGTCGACGCCAAGATAAAAACCGCGATGATGGTCTGCAGCAAATACTTTGGCAACGCGACGACAAACTGCGCGCCGATGGCCGCGCCGATGATCGTGCCGACGAGAAACGCCGGAATGATCGACATCAGGGTATAGCGCCAGCTCAAAATCGCCCGGCTAAAGTTCGATGCCAATTGCACCACGCCGTGAACCGGCACCAGGGCGATGGGCGGCAGCAGATTGGCCATCGTCGCCAAGACGAGCACACCGCCACCGAGACCCAATGCACCGGCGATGAAGCTGCCGAGAAACGACACAGCGCAGAGAATCAAAAAACCGGTGAACGAAAGGTTAGTGCCAGCAATCAAGAAATCTATCAGGCTATTCAAGTCACCCTCAGCGCGATGGATTCCAGCTGGTCTACTGCGTTTGGCGCGACTTAACAACCGCAGCGGAGCCGGTTGCCAGCCCCCGCCCAGCCAGCGCGCGGTCGAGCTTGGCGCGGTAAAGCTGCATCAATTGCGCCTTGACGTGATCGCCTTCGATGACGCCCAGGCCGTGAGCGATCGCTTGCAGCGTCGCCATGCCTTCGGGGCGATGCTGCGCGCGCAGCGAGTACATCACCGCGTCCGGCTTGGCGATCTTCACCCGCGGCACTCCGGCCAACTCAGTCTGGCGGTAATGGACTTTGCTGGCCTGGCGCCAGGTGCCGTCGGGAACGATCAGCTGGATCGGCACCGGCGATTGACGAACCAACTCGCCGGTCAACTCCACCGCGTCGGGCGCGGGATAAAACAGAAACGTACGATAAGGAGATGCCACCAAATCGACAAGATCGAGACCCTCTCGGCCTTCGCCGCGCACGCGCATCTCGCTGTTCACCAGCGCGCGCAGCGCCAACAATCCGGTGTTGCTACTGCGCAACAACTCGCGATGGTGAATCACCAGACACACCCGCGTCGTTAAGTTTAAGCGCGGGATTTCATCGCACAGACATTGCGGTTGGGTCGAATGGCAGTTGGGACAGATGTCCTGGGGCTTACGCATTTTGGCTGTGAACCTTGCGCTGGCGTCGAGACTTGCGCTAAGGCAGAGACTCCGCCGCGGCTGAGCTTGCGAAATGAATTCTATCACAGGAAGGACGAAACCGGCATGGCAGTGAAAAAATGCCCGGAGTGCGGCCAGAGTCCGAGCGACCACGAGTACGAAGAAGCGTTGCGCAACGTCATGGTGCCGCACCTGAAGAAAGACCCCAACAAGTGCGGCGTCTGCGGCAAGTCGCGCGAAACACGGCACCAATGATGGGCCTTAGACAACTATTGCAAGAGCTGCTGGCCGGCGCTGCGCGCGAGCAGCCCCAAGCGGCGCCCGATCCGCAAACCGAAAAGCTGTTTGCCGAGACCGTCTGGCTGGAGGTGCAGAAACAAACCTTGCTCGGCGCAGTCAAGAAAGTCGAAGACGGCGCCTAGCAAGTGATCACCCTGGCGACCTTTCTCGGCGGCGCCTATTTTGCCGCGGTGTCGTTTGCCAAACTGGGCGCGGTCGAGAGCCCCTACCTGCGTTGCCTCTTGATCGCGCCGCTCATATCCTGGCTGATAGCCATCGGCTGCGCGATACCGGCCATTGTGCCAACCCGGCTGCATGACTTGAACTTGGGCGACTCGCTATCGAGCAAGCTGTTTTTTGTCCGCTTCGTCGGCAGCAACGTCAAACTTCTTCGTTGCGCGTTGTTGTTTCAGTTGCTCGGCATCGCCGCCACCATGCTGGTTTTGTGGGCCGTGATTTCCGGCTGGGTAAGCTACACCGTTGAGCCCGTGCGATTGAGCTAGATTCCCAATATCCGCAGATCCAACTAGCCGCCCGGCATCGGTGGACGCCAGAAATAGCTGCCGCTGATCGGCCGGTGTATTGCAACAGACCGTCGACCATCCCGTCTGCGGCAGTTGCCCGGTTCGTTCGAACCAAAGCGCCATTTCTGTCGACGGAACCGCCAAACCTCCGCGTCTTTCAAGCAACGAACTCGGAATAGAGTACCAACAGGGAGAGGCAACACAGTCAGCGTTTCTGTTTTCGTGATTTTCGTGTGTTTCGTGGTTAGTTCTTCTGTGTTTCGCGCTTTTCGTGTTTTTTTTCTTGAATTTCGACGTTGAATCGTAAACACCCAAATTTGACAGACCCTCCACTCGGTCGAAATCAAGGTTGAACCAGCAACCTTTGCGTGCTTCGCGACATCTAAGAACCGTCACGCTGAATCACTCGGCGGCACCGAAATCTTCACGGAGGTTCTGTAACTATGAACAAGCGAAACGCTGCAATCGGATTAGGAGTCATCGCTCTTGCGCTGGCCTGGTACACCTTTCGGCCCGAGTTGTTGTTTGTCGATAAGCAGGTCAACGAGCAACTCCCAGCGACCCAGGCTGCAGGCCGCCAAGCGGCGCTCTCCGTCGGCCAGTTCAAGAGTTTTGCCCACGAGACCCGCGGTTTGGCATCGATCTATCAGCTGGCTGACGGCAAGCGGACCTTACGGCTGACCGATTTCGAAACCTCCAATGGCCCCGATGTCCATGTTTACTTGTCCGCTGCCATCGTTGAGAAGGGCGGTGACGCCATCGCGGCCGCCGGCTTTGTCGATCTGGGCTCGATGAAGGGCAACAAGGGCGATCAGAACTACGATATCCCGGCCCACGTCGACTTGAACAAATACAAACATGTGACTATCTGGTGCGCCCGCTTTGGCGTTAACTTTGCCAGCGCACCGCTGGGCGCGGCACAAAGTTAATTAAACCGCGCGGCGCATCGCTTTGGCTTTCTCAGGCATCTAACAGTCGAGACATTGTCGCGGAGAGACGCTCATGTCGAACAACCACTACGACATCATTATCATCGGTTCTGGCGCGGGCGGCGGAACCCTGGCTCATAAGCTTGCTCCTTCAGCGAAACGGATACTGATTCTTGAGCGCGGCGACTACGTGCCGCGCGAAAAAGACAACTGGAATCCGCGTGCGGTCAACCTCGAAGGCAAATATCAAACTAAAGAGAAGTGGCGCGACAAGGACGGCAGGGAGCTGCATCCGCACGCCAATTACTACGTTGGCGGCAACACTAAATTTTTCGGCGCCGCGCTATTTCGCCTGCGCAAGGAAGACTTCGGCGAGATCAAGCACCAGGGCGGCATCTCACCGGCATGGCCGATTGGTTATGACGAATTAGAACCGTTCTACGGCGAAGCCGAGAAACTCTATCACGTCCACGGTCAACGCAACGAAGACCCCACGGATCCGCCAGCATCCTCCCCCTACTCCCACCCTGCGGTCAGCCACGAGCCGCGCATCCAGCAGTTGTCCGACGATTTTACGCGGCTCGGACTGCACCCATTTCACACGCCTTTGGGGGTGATGTTGGATGAAAAGAATCCGCGCCAAAGCAAATGCATCCGCTGCGAGACCTGCGACGGCTTCCCTTGTCTAGTCTACGCCAAGTCCGACTCGCAAGTTTCTGCCGTCGACCCAGCGCTCACCCATCCCAACGTTTCGCTCATGACCAATGCCTATGTCGAGCGCCTCGAAACCGACAACTCAGGACGACGCGTCGAGAAGGTGATCGTGCAACACAATGGCAACCGCGCAGAGCTATCGGCCGACATCGTGGTCTCCGCCTGCGGCGCAATCAACTCCGCGGCGCTGCTCTTACGCTCGGCCAGCGACCAACATCCGCGCGGCCTGGCTAACAGCTCCGACGTTGTCGGGCGCCACTACATGGGCCATGTGAATTCCGTGTTAATGGCGTTGTCGAAATGTCCCAACCCGACGATCTTTCAAAAATCCCTATCGATAAACGATTTTTACTTCGGATCGGCCGACTGGCACTATCCGATGGGCCATATCTCTTTTGTCGGCAAGCTCGACGGCGAGACGCTCAAAGGCGGCGCGCCGGCATTCACACCGGGCTGGACCCTCGACAAAATGGCGCAGCATTCGCTCGATTTCTGGCTGACCTCGGAAGACCTGCCCGACCCGAACAATCGCGTGGCTCTCGATCGCGACGGCGGCATCGTGTTGAGCTACCGGCCCAACAACGAAGAAGGCCACAAACGTTTGATCGCAAAGCTCAAAGAGCTCATGCAAAAGCAGACCAAGTGCGCCGTCCATGGCCACGAGTGCCACGAAGGATTGTTCTCACGCAACCTATTCGTTGGTCAGCGCATCCCCCTCGCCGGCGTCGCCCATCAGGTCGGCACGGTGCGCTTCGGCAAAGATCCGAAAACCAGCGCGCTGGATAGAAACTGCAAAGCGCATGATCTTGATAATCTTTACGTCGTCGACGGCAGCTTTTTCGTCTCCAGCGGCGCGGTCAATCCGGCGCTGACGATCATGGCGAACGCGCTAAGAGTCGGCCAGCATATTATCGAAAGGATTCGATAATATGCTGGCTGACAAATTCAAGATTACAATTTCACAATCACAAATTTCGGAGCGACGATTCGAAGGTTCGTGCTGGCTGGCAGTCTGCTTTTTTAATTTTTGCTTTTTAATTTTTAATTCCCCTTCCCCCGCACAGCTTGTGAAAGCGGTCGATGCCGTCGGCATGACCGTCGCCGACATGGACCGCTCGATAGACTTCTTCAACAAAGTCCTTTCTTTCGACAAGATCTCCGATGTCGAACTTCATGGCAGCGATTATGAAAAACTCCAAGGCCTCTTTGGCTTGCGCATGCGCGTGGTGCGCATGAAACTCGGCACCGAGACAATTGAGTTAACGCAGTATCTGGCGCCGGAGGGGCGCCCGATTCCACCGGACTGGCGCAGCAACGATCACGCCTTCCAACATATCGCCATTGTCGTTAGCGACATGGACAAGGCATATCAACACCTGCGCAGCCACAAGATTCGCCACGCATCGACCGGTCCACAGACGATTCCGGCTACGAACAAAGCCGCCGCCGGCATTCGCGCTTTCTATTTCAAAGATCCCGATGGCCATCATCTGGAGATCATCTATTTCCCGCAGGGTAAAGGCGACCCGCGCTGGCAGCAGAAAAACGACCGGCTCTTTCTCGGCATCGACCACACGGCCATCGTAGTTTCGAGCACCGCCAATAGTCTAAAATACTATCGTGATCTGCTCGGACTGAAACTTGCCGGTGAAAGCATGAATTACGGCGTCGAACAGGAACATCTGAACAACGTCGCCGGCGCGCGCCTGCACATCAGCGGCCTGCGCGCTTTGAGTGGGCCGGGCATCGAGTTTTTGGAGTATCTAACACCGCGTGACGGGCGTCCGGCGCCACGCGACACGCGCGCCAACGATATTTGGCATTGGCAAACTACGCTGACGACAGATAATGCGCTCGGAGCCTGGCATAAGCATCCGTCACTGTCGCGCTCCGCTGCAACGCGAAACCCGAAACGCGAAACCCGAAACGCTCTCCTCGCCTCCCCTGGGGTTGCCGAGATCAAAGAAAAACAACTAGGATTCGTCAGGGGTTTCCTGGCACGCGATCCAGACGGGCATGGGCTACAGTTCGTAGAAAGATGAGTAGGGACGACCGGCTGGTCGCCCGCGCCCTCACCCCTACCCTCTCCCGTCGAAATGGGCGAGGGGGTCGGAAAATTGTCATTGACGAAACGACTCCAGAATGAACTTCGATTCAAACCGAAAGATGCACGACGAGTGGCTCGAAGCCGACGGCCTAGGCGGTTTCGCGTCGGGCACTGTCAGCACCATGCGCACACGCCGATACCACGCCCTGCTGCTGGCGGCGACGCAGCCTCCGTCCGGTCGTATCGTGCTCGTCAACGGCTTCGATGCCACGATTGAAACCGCCAACGGAACGACGGCACTTTCTTCACAAGCCTACCCAAGCGAAATAGTGCATCCGGACGGCGCGAACAATATCGTCGAATTCTCCCACGACCCTTGGCCGCGCTGGGTTTTCGCGCTTGCCGATGGCAAGCGTGTCCAACAAGAGATTTTTGCCGTGCACAATGCGTCGATCGTCGTCGTCTCATGGCGGCTGCTCGGCCCCGCGACAAAGGCGCAGCTTTCGATTCGACCGTTTTTTTCCGGGCGTGACTACCATTCTCTGCATCACGAAAACGGCGGCTTTAACTTCCAACCTTTGCACAATGGCAAGCGGTTGGTCTGGCAACCCTACGCGGGGGTTCCGGGTATCATCGCGCTGCACAACGGCGAGTACAGCCAGCAACCCGATTGGTATCGGGATTTTGTCTATGCCGAAGAACGGGCGCGCGGCTTGGACTTCGCTGAAGACCTCGCGGCCCCCGGCGTTTTTCGTTTCGATCTCACTGCCCAAGAGGCAACGTTAATTTTCGCCGCCGATGGCTTTGACGACGGCCGGCTTGCTCGCGCCGCCGCTGCGGAGCCGCTGCTCCAAGAGCTGCGCGCGAGCGAACAACGCCGGCGCAATCAGTTTGCGACCCCGCTGGATCGCGCCGCGGACAGCTATCTGGTCAAGCGCGGCAAGGGCAAAACCATCGTTGCCGGCTATCCCTGGTTCACCGACTGGGGGCGCGACACGTTTATCTCGCTGCGCGGTTTGTGTCTCGGCACTGGCCGCTTCGACGAAGCGCGCGATATCTTGCTCGAATGGTCCGGCGTGGTTTCCGAAGGCATGCTGCCCAACCTGTTCCCCGATCGCGGCGATAAGCCCGAATACAATTCCGTCGACGCGTCACTCTGGTTCATTGTCGCGGTGCATGACTTTTTCGCTGCCATGAAAGCGCACGGACGCATGGTGTACGAGTGGCAGCGCAAGTCCTTGCAAAACGCCATCGAGGCAATCCTCAGCGGTTACTCGCAGGGAACGCGCTACGGCATCCGCATGGACAACGATGGCCTGCTCGCGTGCGGCGTGCCGGGAGTCCAACTCACTTGGATGGATGCCAAAGTAGGCGATTGGGTGGTAACACCGCGCATTGGCAAGCCGGTGGAGGTTCAGGCGCTCTGGCTCAATGCTTTGTGGATCGCCAGCCAGTTTGCCTCGGCGTGGCAAGATCCCTTGGCGCGTGGTTTGACGGCGTTCCAACAGCGCTTCTGGAATCAAGCGAGGCACTGTCTCTACGACGTTGTCGACGTCGATCATCAAGCCGGCCAACTGGATGGGAGCTTTCGCCCGAATCAGATCTTCACGGTGGGTGGACTGCCGCTGCCGCTGTTCGATGACGCGCGCGCCAGGGCTATCGTCGATGGCGTTGAGCAAAAACTCTGGACTCCCTTGGGCCTACGCAGCCTGGCACCGGGAGAAAATGGCTACGCCGCGCGCTATGAGGGCGGCGTCCGCGAGCGCGACGGCGCCTACCACCAAGGGACAGTTTGGCCGTGGTTAATCGGACCTTTCGTCGAAGCCTGGCTGCGCGCGCGCAATAACAGCGCCGAAGCCAAGCGCGAAGCGCGGGCGCGGTTTGTTGCACCGCTAAAAGACCATTTGCAGCAAGCCGGCCTCGGCCATGTCGCCGAGATCGCCGACGCCGACGCGCCGCACACGCCGCGCGGTTGTCCGTTCCAGGCTTGGTCGTTGGCCGAGTTGGTGAGAATCGAGCGCGTTGTTCTTGCAGATGATGGGGCTCCGAACTCGAGCCAACGTTGAAGCCTGAATTTTCACTTCCTTTGTAAAAGGGGAGATGTGAAAAAATCAAATCCCCCTGTGTCCTCCTTTTTCAAAGGGGGGAGTCTAGGGACAACACAAAAACGCGCACCTAAAGCGCGACAACTCGCGTCCAAACAGTCATGCAAATCGTTTCCATCAACGTCGGTCAACCGCGCGAATTTTTCCACGAAGGCCGGTTGATCCGCACCGGGATTTTCAAAGAGCCGGTTGCCGGTCGCGTGCGCGTCAATGCGCTCAACATCACCGGCGATGAACAGGCCGACCTCGCCGTGCATGGCGGACCGAGCAAGGCGATCTACGCCTATCCCTCCGAGCATTACGTCTATTGGCGCAAGCAACTGCCCATGATCGAATTTCATTGGGGCATGTTCGGTGAAAACCTTACCACCGAAGGCATCCTCGAAAAGGACTTGAACGTCGGCGATCGTTTCTGTCTGGGTCCCGTGGAAGTGCAAGTCACCGAGCCGCGGCTCCCCTGTTACAAATTGAACGTGAAGTTCGGCCGCGACGACATGGTGAAGCGGTTTTTGAAAAGCCGCCGCACTGGTTTTTACTGTGCCGTGCTGCGCGAAGGCGAGATCGCCCCGGGCGATCGCATCGAATTTCTCAGCCGCGACGAAGAAAAAGTTACCATCGCCGATATCACTCGCCTCTACGCTTTCGACAAACACGACGTTGCGGGCATGCGTAAAGCGGCCCAGGCGAAAGCCCTGTCAGAAAATTGGCGACAGTATTTCCTGGCGCAGAGCGAAAAACTCACCGCGCCGTCGAGGACGTGATATAATGGCCGCTGCAAATCGAACCGCGACAAGGAAGCGCCGAAACTTGACTCAAGAAGAACTCCGGCTCCAAGAGGATCGCCTGCGCAAAAAGAACTGGAAGCGCTGGGGGCCCTATCTTTCCGAGCGCCAGTGGGGCACCGTGCGTGAAGATTACAGCGCCCAAGGCACCGCCTGGGACTATCTGCCCCATGATCAGGCTCGCAGTCGCGCTTACCGCTGGGGTGAAGACGGCCTGGGCGGCATCTCCGACCGTCACCAATTCACTTGTTTCGCGCTTGCTTTATGGAATGGCAAAGATCCGATTATCAAGGAGCGGCTCTTCGGCCTCAACGGCAACGAAGGCAACCACGGCGAAGACGTCAAGGAATACTATTTTTATCTTGACAGCACACCGACCCATTCCTACATGAAGTTTCTCTACAAGTATCCACATCAGGAATTTCCCTACGGGAAACTCGTGGAAGAAAACCGCCGGCGCGGCAAGCCAGCGTCAGAGTACGAGCTGATCGACACCGGAGTGTTCGATGAGAACCGCTACTTCGATGTTTTTATTGAATACGCCAAAGCTTCACCGGACGATATTTTGATTAAGATCGAAGCGATCAACCGCGGCTCCGCAGCGGCGCCGTTGCATCTGTTACCGACGGTTTGGTTTCGTAACACCTGGTCGTGGGGCCTAGACGAACGGCGGCCGCGGCTGCGCCGCGAAGAGTCCGTCGAAGTGGCGGCCATCAAGCTAGCGCACTCCTACTACGGCAACCGTTGGCTCTATTGCGATGGCGCGCCGGAGCTGCTCTTCACCGAGAACGAGACTAACTTTCACAAACTCTTCGGCCTCGCCAACGAAACGCCTTACGTCAAAGACAGCATCAACGACTATGTCGTCCACGGTAAGAAAGACCGTGTCAATCCAGCGAACTCGGGCACCAAAGCCGCAGCCCACTATCAAACCACAGTCGCGGCCGGAGACCGCGTCACGTTGCGTTTACGGCTGAGTCCCACTGAGCCGAGCGGAGGCTTGGCACTGGACGGCGAATTCGACAAAGTAGTCGCCCAGCGGCAAGCCGAAGCCGACGAATTTTATCGCACCGTCATCCCCGATACCCTCACTGAAGATCGCGCGCACATCATGCGCCAAGCGCTGGGTGGACTACTCTGGAGCAAGCAGTTTTATCACTTGGACGTCAATCGCTGGCTCAAAGGCGACCCCAGCCAACCGCCGCCGCCAGCCGAACGCGCCAAGGGGCGCAATCGCGAGTGGCGCCATCTGTACAATGCCGACGTGATCTCGATGCCGGACAAGTGGGAGTATCCTTGGTACGCCGCCTGGGACCTGGCGTTTCACTGCGTTGCGGCGGCCATCGTCGATCCGGACTTCGCCAAAGAACAGCTCCTCTTGATGACGCGCGAATGGTACATGCACCCGAACGGCCAGTTACCCGCCTACGAATGGGCCTTCGGCGACGTCAACCCGCCGGTGCATGCCTGGGCCGCCTGGCGCGTTTACAAAGTCGAAATGAAGCGACGCGGCGAAGGCGACCGCAAATTTCTCGAACGGATTTTTCAGAAATTGATGTTGAACTTCACCTGGTGGGTCAACCGCAAGGACGCCGAAGGGCGCAACGTCTTCCAGGGCGGCTTTCTCGGCTTGGACAACATCGGCGTCTTCGACCGCAGCGCCCCGCTGCCCACCGGCGGCCACATCGAGCAATCCGACGGCACCAGCTGGATGGGCATGTTTTGTTTGAACATGCTGGCCATCGCACTTGAGCTCGCGAGAGGAAACTCCGCCTACGAAGACGTGGCGAGCAAATTCTTCGAGCACTTTGTCTACATTTGCGACGCCATGAACAACCTGGGCGGCGAGAACATTGAATTGTGGGACAAGCAGGACGGCTTTTACTACGACGTGTTGACCCTTCCCAATGGCAAACGAACGCCACTGAAAGTGCGCTCGATGGTGGGTCTGATCCCGCTGTTCGCCGTTGAGACCCTCGACCCAGTGCTGATCGACAAACTGCCGTCATTCAAGCGGCGCATGCAGTGGTTCATCGAAAATCGCCCTGAAATGGGCGAACACATTGAGACCGAAGCCACCGACGATGGGCCAAAGCGTTTTCTCTCGCTGGTCAATCGCCATCGTTTGAAACGGGTGCTGAGTTACATGCTCGACGAAAATGAGTTCTTTTCGCCCTACGGCATCCGCGCTCTGTCGCGCTACCATGCTAGCAACCCTTACAAATTCGGTGTCAACGGCACCGAGTACCGCGTCGACTATGAACCATCGGAATCGAGCACCGGTCTGTTCGGCGGCAACTCCAACTGGCGCGGCCCGATCTGGTTCCCGGTAAATTTCTTGCTGATCGAATCGCTGCAAAAGTTTCACTTTTTCCTCGGCAACAGCTACAAAGTCGAGTGCCCCACCGGTTCCGGCAACATGGCCAACCTCTGGGATGTCGCCGGCGAAATCTCCCAGCGGCTGACCCATATCTTCATGCGCGACAACAATGGTCGCCGCCCGGTCTTCGGCGCCAACGAGCTGTTTCAAAAGGATCCCCACTGGCACGATCTCATCCCCTTCCATGAATACTTCCACGGCGACAACGGCGCCGGCATCGGCGCCAGCCACCAGACCGGTTGGACGGCGCTGGTAGCCAAGTTGATACAGCAGTATGGAGAGTGAGGTGGAACCGGGCGTCCCGGCGGCTCTTACAAGCCCGTCGCTTCGTGCTATATTTATTTCGATTAGGGAAGCGCAGTCTCATGAATTATCCCATCCTCGTACGAGTTGAATCCGAGCACCGCTACGTTGCACCGCCGTGGGGCATACCCGATTGAACAAGAAACAGTTCATGCCCCAAGCGGAGGTTTGAGATGCGCACACCATCATCGCTGATCACCCTCGGTACGGCCGGAGGCCCTTCGGCCCGCCCGGGCCGGGCACAGTGCTCAAATCTTCTCACCGTCAACGGAACCCATTATGTCATTGACGCGGGCGACGGCGTCTCCCGCCGTCTGTCGCGCGCCGGTATCGACTTTCGTAATATCGGCACGATTTTCATTACGCACCACCACGACGATCATACAGCAGGCCTCGGTACGCTTATTTCGCTGTCTTGGGATCGCCAGCGCACGCAACCGATCAATGTTTACGGCCCGCCGCGCACAGAGGAATTGGTACTGGCGGCGATCCAGTATTATGGCATCAGCGCCGAAATCAGAATCGCCGACGGCGGCCGCAGCAAGCCAATCGCCCAAGTTTTCTGCGGCCACGACAAAGGCATCGGCAAGTTCTACGAAGACGAAAACATCAAAGTAACCGCCATCGAAAACACCCATTTCAGCTTTCACAAAGGCGCCGCCGCGGGCAAACACAAGTCCTACTCATACCGCTTCGAAACCCCAGATCGCGTCATCGCCTTCACCGGCGACACCGGCCCCTGCGCCGCCGTCACGGCCCTGGCCAAAGATGCTGACATACTCGTCACCGAGACGTCATCATGCGAAGACCGCAAACAAGCGATGATCGCCGACGGCCGCTGGCAGGCGATGACGCCCGCAGAGCAAATCGGCATCATGCAGCAAGCCACCCAAGGCCACATGTCGTTGGAAGCCATCGGCAACACCGCAAGCCAGGCAAAAGTCAAAACAGTCGTACTATCACACCTGACCACGCGCCCAGGCCTAACCGACTACTCGCCCTGGGCCGACGAAGTGAGAAAGTATTTCGCCGGCACCGTCGTGGTGGCAAATGATTTGATGGAGTTTTGAGCTTGGTTTTGGCTGGTTCGCTGCCAAGACGTCAGGAGCGACTCGTTTTGGCTTGGGCGGAACTGCACCAACAGGAGTTGGAGGCGGCCTGGCAGACGTTGCAACAAGGTCGTGCGCCGATTAAATTTGATCCGTTGACGCAAGAGCGTTCAATCAGGACCCACGAAACGGGAACGCAAGCCGGCAAGCAGGCAACTGTATACAAAGGTTTACACACTATGCACGATTGGATACACCCAGCTTTACCTAGCGACACGTTGACAAGGCGCTCCGAGCGCAGGGCTTACCAAGGCAGGACTGCGCTGAGCCACGGTTTCGGCCAGGGTACATGCAACAAGTAATCGTAGATGCCATAGAGAAATCCCCAGGTCAGAGCGGTGAGCACAATCGCGGTGAGCCAACCGCCGCCGTAGAATTTTACATAGGCAAACACAAACAGCGGCAACGCGATCGGAAAACCGATCAAGTGAATGGCGAAATAGAGCCCCCACAGCCAGGCCCAGATTTCCAGGCTGCCCCATTTGCCTTCGTGCTCGATGGCAGCGACTTCGAAAGTCGGCCGCACAATGCCAACGCCTTCGGCATGAATGGCACGGTAGTCTTTGAAGAGCTGCACGGCGGCCAGTACGACACCGAGGCCGCCAAGCAAGAAGATAATAATCGCGGCGCGCACCGGCCAATCCTTCGCCACCCACAGTGCCGCCAACATGACCAGGGTGATGAAAGCAGTAAAAAAAATCGCTTCTCTCCCGCGCGTCATGCTCAATCCTCAGCCGGCAATGCGGCGGCGCGCCGCTTGCTCGTATATATCGGATACAAAACCGACGCCAGCAGCAGTATAATCAGCACGATCACTGCCGGGCGTGCCAGCCATTCAAACCCATAGCGCGTGTACGACAGCCAGAGGTAAAGCTCCATCTTGTCGCCCAGCACCATGCCTAAAACCAGCGGCGCGCGCGGCCAACCGTAGCGGCGCATGAAAAATCCGAGCGACGAAAACATCATCAAGCCCAACAAGTCGTAGTTATGAAAATTGGCGGCAAAGGCGCCGATGAAAACAAACGCGACGATGGGCGGCACAATGGCGTAAAACGGCATGAAGCAAATCTTGGCGATCGGCCGAGCGAAGACCATGCAGATCGCGGTGGCGATGATGTTGGCGATCACCAGCGTCCAGATCACAGCAAACGTAAGGTTCAACTGCGAGGTCAACATGTCGGGCCCGGGCTTGATGCCGACGGCGATGAACGCGGTCAGCACCAGAGCCGAAGAAGTGCCGCCGGGTATGCCGAAGGCGAGCGTCGGAATGTAGTCGCCGCCCTCTTTGGCGTTGTTCGAGCCTTCGGAGGCGATCACGCCGCGCACGTCGCCGCGGCCGAAGTTCTCGCGATTTTTCTCGGTCTGCACCGCATGCGCGTAGGCGAACCAATCCGCCACCGAGCTGCCCAGGCCCGGCAGGAATCCGACCCAGACGCCGATGATCGACGTGCGCAGCAATAGCCACCAATGCGTGAAGACGTCGATGATCCCCTGCACATAGCCGCGGCCAAACTCCTCGGCCTTGGCGATGGTGCCCTTGCGGCCGGCCAGATCGATCACTTCGGGAATCGCGAAGATGCCCAGGGCGACGAGCACAAGATCGATGCCTTCCCACAAGTACGAGACATTGAACGCGAAGCGCTCGACGCCGGATTTGGCATCGAGGCCGACCGTGGAGATAAACACGCCGAGGATGCCGGCCAACAAACCTTTGATCGGCGCGTTGCCGCTGAGAATGCCGACCATGCTGACGCCCCAAAGCGTCAAGATGAAAAACTCCGGTGAGCTAAACGATAACACCAGCGGCCGCAAGATCGGCAGCGACGCGAACAAAACCAGCGCGCCAAAAATACCGCCGAGCAGCGACGCGACAAACGACGCACTCAGGGCGCGCGCGCCTTCGCCATTTTTCGCCATCGGGTGGCCGTCGAGAATCGTCGCTTGGGAACCGGAGCTGCCGGGCACGGAAATGAGAATCGAAGTAAACGCGCTGGCGGTGTTGCCGACCGCATCCAGGCCGACGAGCAGTGCGATCACCAGCAGCGGGTCCTTCATGGTCATGACGAAGGGCAGCATGATTGCCAGCGTGCTCGGTCCGCCGATGCCGGGGAGAAAACCAACCAGACTGCCGATGGCCACACCCAGGCACATGAACATGAAGGCTTCGGGCTGGAGGACGCCGATCAGACCTTCAAGCGCGGCTTCAAACATGGAGGGTCTCGTCTCGTTTCAGTGGCGCAGTTCAAAGACGGATTGCGATTTATAGATTGCAGAGCGTCAGGAGGCTTTTTCGCCCAGCGGCAAATTGTATTTCTGGCGCAGCTTGGTGATGAAGCCCTTCGCGTCTTTGGGTATGTCGATCTGCTCGCGAATCAACTGTTCGACCCGCTGCGCCGAGATCGGCTTCCAGCCGTCGCCAAAAAACTTGTCACCCTCTTTGTCGACTTCGGGATCTTTCATCACCTGGGTGAACGCGTCTCGTAAAGCCTTGAGCAGCGGCTCGGGCGTGCCCGGCGGCGCGACCAAGAATTTATCGAAGTCCGGCGAACCGGCCCAACCCATGAACGCTTGCCACGACAACCCTGACGGCTTCTTCGCGCCGAGGGTTTCAACGAACGTCGGCACATCGGCAAAATCCTCGCGGCGCCGCTCGTCCTCGGCTAGGACGATCTGAACGATGCCCTCTTTCTGCAAATCCTTGACGAGCTTGACGTTGGCCGTGGCCCACATGTCGATCTCGCCCTGGCGAATCGCCAGCTGCAGCTCGCGGCTGCCCGGGTAGCCGTAGATCCAGCGCAGGTTCCAATCGAGATACTCCGCGCCCCACACGGTCATCGCCACCCAGGAGCGAATGCCATCGGAGTCGCCAACCACCACCGGTTTCGCGCTCTTGTTGAGCAGGCGCGCGCGGGCATCGTTGCGGATCACCAGCAGGCTGCCCGAGCGGGCGACGCCGCCGAGCATGTTGTTCTTGCGCGGGTCATATTTAATGGTCGGCCCGCCGCGCACGAAATTGCCGATGGCCGACGAGGAGTCCTGTAGAATGGTCAAACCATCGGGCTTCACTTCGCTGCTGAAATAATTGTTGGCGATGGTGCCGCCGCCACCCGGCATGTTTTGCACCAGCACGCGCGGATGTCCCGGCAGATACTTGCCGATGAAGCGCGACACCAACCGCGCCGTCGTGTCCGTGCCGCCGCCGCTGCCGGAGGAGACCAGAATGCGCAGCGTCTTGCCGGCGTAGTAGGGGGACTCAGCGGCGTCGGCACCGCGATTGTCGCTGAGCACAACGCAACAAAGAGCCAGTAATCCGAAAAGGACAAATGTGATTCTCATCGCTGACCTCTCCGTCGGCACAGGAGCTTACGATTTGCTGTCACCCACCGGCAAATTGTACTTCACGCGCATTTTGGTGATGTAGTCCTTGGCTTCCTTCGGTATCGCGATGTGATCGCGAATGATCGCTTCGAGTTTTTCGTGACCGTGGGGTTTCCAGCCGTCGCCAAAAAACTTATCGCCCTCTTGGTCGACCTCAGGATTTTTCATCAGCCTGGTGAACGCCTCGCGCAGCAGTTTGACCAGCGGCTCGGGGGTGCCTTCGGGAGCGACCAGATATTTATCCAACTCTGGCGCGCCAGCCCAAGCCTGATAGGCCTGCCACGAAACCCCGCCCGGTTTTTTGTTGCCCAGCAGTTCCAGAAATGTCGGCACCTCGGAAAAATCTTCGCGCCGCGCGCTGCCTTCGGCGGCGAGCACCTGCACGACATTTTCTTTCTGGAGATCTTTGACCAGCTTGGCGTTCTGCGTCGCCCACATGTCGATCTCGCCTTGGCGAATCGCCAACTGCAGCTCACGGCTGCCCGGATAACCGTAAATCCAGCGCAGGTTCCAGCCGAGATATTCGGCGCCCCACACGGTCGTGGCGATCCAATCGCGGATGCCATCGGTGTCACCCACGACGACGGGCTTGGCCTCTTTGTTCAACAATTTCGGCCGCGCATCGTTGCGAATCAGCACCAAGCTGCCTGGCCGCGCCACACCGCCAATCATTTTGAACTTGCGCGGATCGTATTTGATCGACGAGCCGCCGCGAACGAAACTGGCGACGCTCGACGACGAGTCCTGCAAGATCGTCAAGCCGTCCGGCTTTACCTCGCTGGCAAAATAGTTGTTCGCGATGGTGCCGCCGCCACCGCCCATGTTTTGAACGATAATTTTAGGATTGCCAGGCAAGTATTTTGGCAGATAGCGCGCCACCAGCCGGCCCGCCGTATCGGTGCCGCCGCCGGGCGCCGAGGCGATCAGAAACCGGATGGTTTTGCCTTCGTAAAACGGCGCCTCGGCAGCGGTAAGTTGGGCAGGGCCGAAAAGCAACCCGCTCAGCATCCAAACCTTCAAGGCAACCAACACCACTCGCAGCATCGGAACCTCCCTTGGCAACTCACTCTCTGCAGGTGGGCGATTTCTACTCTAAAAAGCTAACCGTGGCAAGGAAATTTCGCGATAGAGTTATTCGGCTCGCTGCATCGTTGTGGCTTTGACGCGCATCTAAGGAGACGAACCCTTGTGTCGCGGAACTTTATGCCGACACAGTGGTTATCACAGAGAACTTTCCATGGGCTCGGTGGAAACCCGAAAAATCTTGTACCCTGCGCTCGCCCTCGGTCTGACCACCGCGGCGTTTATCATCGCCAAGACCGGTCGCGACGCCTTGTTCTTTCAAGGCAAGGGGATTTTCCAGTTGCCGGTCGCCACCCTGATGCTGGCGAGCGCGTCGCTGCCTTTGGCGCTGCTCTTCGTCAAGGCGATGAAGCTCTGGGGCGCGCGGCCGGCGCGGCTCGGCATCATGCTGTTCGCGGCTGCGGTGATCGGCGCGACGGCGCCGTTTCTCGAACCCGGCGATTCGTCGCTACTGTTTAACATCTTTGTCTTCATCCCCGCCGTCTTCGCATTGATCTTTGCCAGCCTCTGGTTGTTGGCCAGCGATATTTTCGAACACACCCCCAAGCCCGAAGCGGCGCGCGCTTTTAGCAAGATCGGCGCAAGCTCACTGGCCGGCGGCATGGTCGGCGGCCTTTTCGCCAAGGCGCTCGGCAGCTATCTGCCACCACAAGGACTGATCTTGTGCGCCGCACTGTTTCTGCTCGCCGTGATCGTATTGATCGTCAGAACCCACCGGCTCTTTCCCAGCAACTTCGTCGCTAAAAAAACGACTGCGTCGCAGCACGGCGCTTTAGCGCCCATAACTAACCCGTACGCTGCGACGTTGATGTTGATCGCCATGACCGGCGCGCTGGCCGGCTTGTTGATCGATGTCCAATTTTACATCTCGGCCACCAGCGCAAGCATGGGTTCCACGGGCAACGCGAACTTTTTTGCCAACTTTTACATCATGCTCAATTTCACCTCGCTGCTCCTGCAACTTTTTGCCACACCCAAGATTCAAGACAAGATCGGCATCCGCGGCGGCCTGATGGTCTTGCCCTTTGCGTTGATCGGCGGCGCCGGCTTCGCCACTGCCGCCGCCACCGCTTTTAGTCTATCGGTATTGCGTGTCACCGAAGGCGGCCTGCGCTCGTCGGTGCATCGTTCGATCTGGGAACAGGCCTTTATCCCCATCGAATCGGCCGACCGCTCGGTGGTTAAGATCGCCGCCGATGGCATCGCCGCGCGCATCGCCGAGGGAATGGCGGCGCTAGCGCTCTATTTTTGGGTGCAACGGGTGGCACCGAACGGCGTCGTCGCGGGACCTTTAGATACCCGCTGGATGGTGTGGCTGACGCTGGCGACGGTAATTGTCTGGTTGGCAATCACCCAAAGCCTCAAAAGCCAAACGCAAAAAGAAACAGCGCCACTGCGCCCGCGGGAAATCGACTGCGAGCGCTTTCCCGACCAGTGCCCGTGCACGACGGAGCTGGGAAAGGGCATCGCGTGAAATTGTGTTTTGCAAACTTTCCGGTCTAAGCTGCATCTAATGAAGAAAGCGGAGCTATCATGGAAACTGCAGCGCTCGTCTATCGTCACAACCGCATCACCCGCTTGACCCACTGGATCGACGCCATCGCCTTGATGATCTTGTTCATGAGCGGGCTGATGATTTTCAATGCCCACCCGCATCTTTATTGGGGCAATAAGTCCGATCCCGGCACCGCGTTTCTGACCATCGGCGCCCAAGGCAGCCGCGGCTTTGTGCAAATCTACGGCAACGAAATTCCCACCACCGGAGTGCTCGGCTTGCAGCACAGCGCCAGCGGCAATCAGCAGCGCGCCTTTCCCAGCCGGATCACCGTGCCAGGCTACTATTCGCTTGCCGATGGGAGGCTCTGGCATTTTTTCTTCGGCTGGCTGTTTGCCCTCAACGGCCTGCTCTATGTCATCTACAACGTTGTCACTGGCCACATGCGCAAATTTTTCTTTACTCCGCATGACGCCAAGCTGATTCCGGCGATGCTCGCCTACTACTTGAAACTGCGCAAAGATTCGCCGCAGGAGGGCGAGTACAACCCATTGCAGAAAATGGCTTATACCAGTGTCTTCGTCATTCTTACTCCTCTCGTGCTTTTGTCGGGGATGGCGATGTCGCCGCAACTCAACGCCGCGTTCAATTGGATGCCCGCCATGTTTGGCGGGCGGCAATCGGCGCGGACGGTTCACTTCATCCTTGCCTTCAGTTTTCTGTTTTTCGCCATGGGTCATGTCTTCATGGTCATCACCCAAGGCTTCTTTAACAACATGCGCTCGATGATCACCGGTTGGTACCGCGAGAAAGTTCCGGCGCCGGCGCCTGTAAAGAAACCGGTCGTGCGGCCGCCATCGAATCGCCCGGACATCGCCGCCGCTCTGTTGGCCGAAGAAAAATCTGCCGCACCGGCCAAGCCCATCGAGTTGGCGGAAGGCGCTGTGGTGAAAGTGGTGAAAAAGGAGAGCGACGAAAATGTCTAATCTGACGCGACGCCAGTTGCTCCTCAATGCCGCCAGCGGCGCAGGTTTTTTGCTGCTGTCGGGCTGCGAAAAAGTCTTCAATGCGCTAAGCGAGAACGACACGTTTCGCACGATGCTTTCGTCCGCCGAACAAGGCAACCGGCGCATCCAGCGTCTGCTAGCGGGCCGGCACAAACTCGCCCAGGAGTTCAGCGACAAAGATATTTCACCGTACTTCCGCCCGAACGGACTGCCGGCACCCAAGACTGACGACTATCGCGCCAACACTGCTAAAAACTGGACGGGATGGCATCTCGAAGTTGCCGGTTTGGTGCAAAAGCCTGGCTCTTTTACCATCAATGAGTTGAGGGCGATGAAGTCTCGCACCCAAATCACCCGCCACGATTGCGTTGAGGGTTGGAGTGCCATCGCTAAATGGAAGGGCGTGCCGCTGGCTGAACTGCTCGCCCGCGTGCAGCCAAGCACGAAAGCCAAGTACATCGTCTTTTATTGCATGGACACCGACAATCGCGGCAACGCCTACTATGAAAGCATCGACATGACCGACGCGCGCCACGCGCAGACCATTCTTGCCTACGAGATGAACGACCGCGCCCTGCCCATCGACCACGGCGCGCCGCTGCGCCTGCGCGTCGAAACCCAACTGGGCTACAAACACGCGAAATACATCTACAAGCTCGAATTCGTCGAGAGCTTCGAAAAAATCGTCCAGGGCAAAGGTGGCTATTGGGAGGACCGCGGCTACGAGTGGTACGCGGGAATCTGAAATTTCTCGGCGAGCACGCCCCGGGGATGCGCCGGTTAAGACATGAACTCTTTTCGGTAGCATAAGCGGCGCAGTTAAGTTATTGATCGACCATGCGCATCTGCTCCCTGCTGCCTGGCGCCACGGAAATTGTTTACGCCCTCGGCCTTGAAAAGGAGCTCGTCGGCGTCACCCACGAATGCGACTACCCTGCCGATGCGCAGTACAAACCCATCCTGGTCAAAAGCGCCATCGACCCTAAGCGCATGAGCAGCAGCGAGATCGACCGCAAGGTCGGCGAAATTCTCCAGGGCGGCAAACATCTTTACACGCTCGACCAGGAAACGTTGCGTCAAAGCGCGCCGGATCTGATTTTGACTCAGGGCCTGTGCGAAGTGTGCGCCTTAGATTACAACGAGGTGGAAAAAGCAGCGGCCAGTTTGGCACGCAAACCGGAAATCCTCTCGCTCAATCCGCATTCTTTGAGCGACGTGTTCGACGACATTTTACGTATCGGCGTCGCCACCAGCCGCCTGCTCGTCGCGCAAGCGCTGGTGCGCGACCTGCAAGAGCGCGTCGAACGCGTCGCGGTGCCATCATCGGGACGCCGTCCGCGCGTGGTCGGTTTGGAATGGTTCGAGCCGCTCTTCGTCGCCGGCCACTGGGTGCCGGAAATGATTTCCCTTGCCGGCGGCGACGACGCGCTGGCGCGCGCCGGCGAGCCCTCGCGCAAGGTCGAATGGCAAGAGATCGTCGCGGTGCGCCCGGAAGTGATCTTTCTCATGCCCTGCGGCTTCGACGCCCGCCGCGCCGTCAAAGAAGCCACGCCGCTGCGTGCCCTGCCCGGCTGGAACGACCTGCCCGCGGTAAAAACCAACAACGTCTTCGCGCTAAATGGCAGCGCCTACTTCAGCCGCCCCGGCCCGCGTTTGGTCAACGGTCTAGAAATCCTCGCGCACTTGATCGACCCGACAAAGGCCACGCTGCCCTTCGCGCCGGCCGATGCGACGACCTTCAATTGACTCAGGCGCTGACCGTGACCACACCCGGCGCGATATCGCTTGCTTCGTGACAGTCAGGGCGCCGGACCCCGATGCCGATGGGCTTATCACACGCCCCGGCTTTGGCACTCGAGTACATCCCAGTGTCCGGTCAGCTATGTAAAATACCGACGACCACACCGACAAACTGGTTGCCACCGCTGAGCGGAACCGACACGGAAATCTCCGGTTCTAACCTCGCCTTCAAGCACCTCCCCAATCAAGACAATGATGGGGGCCTTGGCCTTGTGCGCCTCGGTGATTTGAAAACGAAACCTCATCGATCCCGGTCTAGCACCGTCGCGAAAACTTATTCTTGTCATCAACAACTTGTCAATTCTCGCAGGTGTTCGTATATCCTATCTCAAATCTCATTTATAGATTTCCAAAAACGCGCATCGACGACGCGTTTTTCTCGGGCATCTTCACCTTGACGACTTCGCAAATATTAAAAGAAATACTCCGCCTCGCCATCCCGGCGATGCTTGCGTTGGCGAGCACGCCGCTTTTGAGTATCGGCGAGACGGCGATGATTGGCCGGCTCGGGGCGGAGCCGCTGGCGGCGCGCGCCATTGGCGCGGCACTCACGGGCGCGATCTATTGGGTGTTTGCCTTTCTAACCTTCGGTTCGACGACGTTGATCGGCCACCATTATGGCGCTGGGGACGTGAAAGCGTGCGGCGAAACCTATCTCCACGGATTATTCTTGGCAGTGATCGGCGGCGCGGCGATCGCCGCGGTCTGCATTGTTTTCGCGCCCGAGCTCTATCGTCTGATGGGTGCCGACGACAAAGTTGCCGAGCTCGGCGCGCGCTATTTTCGCGTTTACATCGCCGGCGCGCCGTGCACGCTGATCATGCTCGCCTCGGTCGGCTTTTTTCGCGGCGTGCAGAACACCCGCACGCCGATGGTGCTAGCGTTTTTCACCAACGGACTGCAGCTGATACTCGGCTATGGCTTGATTTACGGACACTTCGGTCTACCCAGACTGGAGCTGCTCGGCGCTGCCGTTGCGGCGGTGATCGCGCAGAGCGCCGGTGCGTTGACCTACGTGGGAAGTTTTTTCTTGGGGCGCGAGACGGCGCCCTATCGGCAGATCAGCTCGCAGATCTGCAAAGAGCGGCTTGTTCCGCTGTTTCGCATCGGCCAGGACCTCGCCATCCGCACCGGCGCGCTGCGCGGCTCGCTGGTGTTCGCCACCGCCACCGCGGCGCGCATGGGCGCGGTGACGTTGTCGGCCTATGAAATCGCGTTCCAGCTTTTCATGCTTTGCTCGGAAGTGATCGACGGCTTGGCCGTCGCCGGCCAAGCGCTGGTGGCGAAATACTTAGGATCGGGCCAAAGATCAACCGCCTTCCGCATGGGGAAAATTGTCACCGCCTGCGGCGCCGTCGTCGGAGTTGGCTTTGCGCTCTTCTTTCTCGCGACGCGCGAGCCAATTCTGCAATTTTTCACCAGTAGCACCCAGGTGCACGCCACACTAACGTTTGAGTTATTCGTCTTGGTCGGCCTGATGCAGCCATTCAACGGCATCGTTTTCGTCCTCGACGGGCTGCTGATCGGCGCCAAAGACACGCGCTATTTGATGTGGGCGATGCTTGCCGGCGGTCTGGGATTGTTCGTACCGATCGCCTGGCTGTCATTGCGCCAAGGCTGGGGACTGACCGGCTTATTGATCGGCATCAGCGCGTTGATGGCGTGGCGCTTACTCACGAATGGCTATCGCTTCGGCACATGGCGGCGAAGCGCATGAAACTGCACCCACCGCATTGATTCCGCACAATCACTAGTGATAGCGTCGGGCCACAATCAAATTTAGGAGTCATGCGTTATGGCTAAAACCATTGTTGTCACCGGCGGCGCCGGCGGTATCTGCTCTGAAATCAGCAAAGCCTTGGCGGCCGACGGCTTGAACGTCGTCGTTGCCGACTTCGCCCTCGACGGCGCGGAAAAAGTTGCGGCGGACATTCGCGCCGACAAGGGCAACGCGATCGCGGTCAAGGTCGACGTCGGCGATCCGAAAAGCGTCGCCGCCATGATCGACGCCGGCATCGCCAAGTTTGGCCAGGTCGACAACATCTTTTGCGGCGCCGGCGTCATGGACCGCGTGCCGATCGTCGACATGCCCGAAGAGATGTGGGACCGGCTCATGCGGATCAACTTGAAAGGCGTGTTCCTCTGCGCTCAGGCCGCGGCACGCCACATGATCCCACGCAAAGAAGGACGCATCTTGAGCATCGCCTCAGGCCGCGGCGTCGCCGGCCAGCCGCGCTCGGCGCACTACGCGGCCTCGAAAGCCGGCGTCATCGCTTTTACCAAATCGCTGGCAGTCGAACTTGCGCCGGACAACATCACCGTGAACTGTGTTTGCCCCGGCGCCACCGACACACCGATGTCGCGCATCGGCTTTACCAACGAAGCTTTCAAGAAACGCGAAGAGATTCCGCCGCTGATGGACGGCTTGACCCACAAGTTCGAGATCGTCGGCCTAGTTCGTTACCTACTCTCCGACGCGGCGAAATACATCACCGGCCAGACTTATTTTCTGCGCACACCGAAGTAAGTGTCTCCAAGCATGGGGGCTGGGAAGCTTGGCTATCTCCGGCTCCCTGCCCCCATGCTCTTGGCTCCCTGCCCAATCAGTTGGTTTGGCCGGTGGTACTATTGTAGGTAAAACTTGCCTGCGTGCCGCCGGGCTTGGTAGCCGTGACGTTAAAATCCGTTGGCCCTGTAAAATTGATGACCAGGTTGACCCCATCCGTTTGACGAAAGCCGAAGTTAGATATCTGCGCCACTGTGGTCGGATAGGTAAAGATCGTGGAGTAGTAGCTTTCCATCGCCATCACCGCATTTTTGATATCCGATTTCATCTGGGTATCGACGCCGCGTGCGCGATGAACCGAGACCTGCGGAATCGCTATGGCAACCAGGATGCCGATCACGGCGAACACGACCAAGAGTTCGATCAACGTGAAACCCTTCGTCTGCGCCAAGATTTTGGCGCCACCGTTTTTTTCCCTACCGTTCCGCATCGAACTTTGACGTTGTCCTGAGGCAAGACCCTAGGATATTACCGAAACCTCCCTAACCTCTGCCCATGCCGTACATGAGTCCACAGCACTGTGAAATACTGAGCACGAATGCAAAAAGGGCGCCGAGCCGTTCGGCCCTGCGCCCTTTCATACAAGCTGCGCTGCTAAGACCTATTTGTCGAACATCGGCATGCGCGGCGTGGCGCCGCTCTCGTTGCATTTCTTCAAGAAGAACTGGTGTATCTCGGGGTTCTGATCCTGATACTCGATCTGCGCGCCGCCGTTCTTGACGTCCTCGCCGGTGTCCTTCAAGTCTTCGACTTTGTATTTGAAGCCCCAGGGTTTCAGCGCTAAATAGCGCGCCGGCTCGGCGCCCGAGTTGAAGTGCTGGTGCCACCACTGCATGGGCGGTGTGAACATGCTCATGCGGCCCCACTCGACGTGGCGCTTAGTGCCATACTCGCCTTCGGGCCAAAGGAAGGAGTAGCCGGAGCCGGTGAGCATGACAATATGCGCGCCGGCGCCGTGGCGATGCGCTTTTTTGTATTTGCCGACGGGAAACTCTGACAGGTGCGCGCTCATGGTGTTGTCGACGAATTCAAACAATGTCGTGCGATTGTCACCGCCGCGCTCTTTGTAGTCCTTTGGCTCGAATGCCCAGAGGTCGGCGATAAAGTTCGACTCCCAGACCCGGCCTTTCTTGATATCCGGTCCCAAGTAGCGGCCACCCGCGGTGCTCCAGGCGTCGGCACCGCCCTCGTAGCGATCGGCGAAGGTGAAATTGTTGCTGAAGATGTAATCCAGATTGCGATAGCGGTTGATGATCACCGGCGCATCGGTGAGCGAAACCATCCGCACCGGTTTGTCGCCTTGGGCGTTGAAGTGCTGGTGCCAGGCATTGAGCGGCGTCGAAAACAGACTACCCCTCTGCCATTCGAGCGTGTGTTTCTTGCCGCCATCGTTCCAAATGGTCGTCGCTCCCTGCCCTTCCAAGATAAATACGGCTTTTTCATACATGTGGCGCTGCGGCTTTAACTGTTTGCCCGGCGCGATCTCTTCCACCACCGTGTCGCACATGCCGCCGGCGCCGTCCTGATTGACAAACGCCGCCTTGCCGCCGTTGCGCCCCCAATCGCCCAGCTCGAGCTTAAGCAGGTCAGGAACGATAAATCCTTTGTGAACGGGAATCTGTTCCCATTCCTGGTAAATCTCATAGGGGCTCTTCTGCGAGTAGGCCGACGCTTCGTTCAAGTTTTTCATCTTAAGCTCCTCCGAATTTCTTGGCGTATTGGACTACTGGAGTGATGGAGTATTGGGCTCGGAGTTCGGAACCCGTAACTCCAGTACTGCAACACTCCATCACCCCATCACCCCATTCTTACTTAATCTGTTCCATGTAATAGCCCAGGGCGCCGCGATACGCTCGATCGATGGCCATGGAATCGCGCGCGCCTTGCAAACACAGCTCGACGTCCTGCGGCGTCTTCACATAGCGCTCGAAGATCTCCGAGATATTCTCCGAATGATCCATGTCGGCAACCACGTGCACATCGAGGGAGATCATTCTTTTCAAGTTAATGCCCAGGTCGTTCTCGAACTTCTTGCCGACGCGAAACGACATGCCGCCGCCCTTGACGATCTTACCGTTGTTGCGCCGCTCGAGCATATGCGACGCGGCGTAGGCGGTAAGCCAGTGGCTGCGCATGGCGACATGATGCCAGGCGTAGAAGCAAGTCTGCACCATCGCCGGCACGGCGGCGTTATCGAAATCCTCGCGCTTGAGACCGATCACCTCGCCCTGCTTCACCGTCAGACTGAAATGATCCATGCCGGCGCGCGGGTCGTTGATCAATTCATCGCTCTCATGTTCCCAGACTTTGCGCTTCACTTCGAGGGGCGCGCCGCCTTGGACGTAACCCCAGCAGTCGCGTCGATTGGCGGTATACAGGGCATTTTGCACGACGTAGAACCGGCCGCGCTCCATGGTCAGCGGCACAGCCAAAAAGTTTTTGAACTCGACACTATCAAATTGATCGTTGACCATTTGGTCAAACTGCTTTAACAAACCGTCAACTAAGCTCATGATTCCCCCAAGGGCTTTGAAAATCCCAACGCACAGAAGATGCGGAACATGCTTCGGCAAGCATGAACGGATACGGCAATCATTTGCGCTTGTGCTCCGTTCGTCCTGAGCCTGTCGAAGGACTCCGAAATTATTTGCAACCTTTCTCTTACGCCAACTCTGCCAGCATATCCGCCAGGTGCCCGCGGTAGACCCGGTCGATCATCAAACTCTCTTTGGCGCCGCGCAGTATCGCTTCCTGCGCCGCTTCGCTGGTCGCGTGCTTGCGCGCGATCTGCAACAGCATGTGGGCGTGCTCGACGTCCATCACCACGTGCTCGGCGTTGTTCACCTGTTTTTTCATCGGGATGCCGAGATCGCGCTCGAAGATTTGCCCGATCCGGCGCGACAATGAGCCGCCCTTGATCAACTCGGCGGAATTGCGGATTTCCAGAATCGCCGACGCTGCTATCGCCTCCAACCAATTTTTCTGCGCTAAACGAATCCACGAGCTGAAGCAAACTTCGCCGCCCTCATTGCGCGCCGTGCGTTCAAACGCCTCGGCCGTAAGACCAAACACTTCCCCTTCCTTAACTGCCAACGTGATATGATCGGTCTTGCCTTCGCTCTTGCGGCCGATCAGCTCGTCCTCTTCATGCGCCCAGATCATCTGTTTCACATCGAGCGGCGACGAGCCCTGCACGTAGCCCCAGCAGTCGCGCCGGTTTTGCACGTAATAGGCCATTTGAATCGAATAGTGCTGCGCCCGCGCTTTGGTAAATTTCGCATTGAGCAATCTTTTAAAAGACGCCGACTCGAACTGCTCATTGCACAAACGAACCAATTCGCCCCATAACTTGTCTACGCCAGTACTTTCCGCTCCCATGACTTACTCCTGGTCCGAATTCTCTATCCGAGCCTGTTGCCTCGCGCCTGCTGCCTTCCCAATTACCTACAATTCGCGTCATCATTCAAACGCCAAAGGCCAGGCTCTTGATCACCACCGGCACAAAGCCTTCTTCCGGTACGACTTCGCCGACGTCGATGAAGTCCAGCTCCGACAAGGTCACCTCGTCGATGCATGGCATGTTCCACTTGGCCGAAAGCATATTGCCCATCACCTGACCGACGTTCTGGCCGAAGACCAGCGCGATCGGCCGATCGTCGGCGTTCATGCGCGCCAACGCGGCATCGATGCCTTTGGCCATATCTTGCACGGCGCCGTAGCCGACGAAAGGCGGCGTCGAAAAAGCCAAAGCGAACGGCGTGCCGCGCACTTCGGCATCGCGCTCACCGAGCACTTTGGCAACCGTTTGTTCGACGCGCTCCGCCACCGGCGCCTGCCAATCGGTCTCCGCGACGAACACGCGCAGGTTGCGCACCGGCAGCGCAAACGTCGGCGGCACGAAGATGGTCTCGCCGCTCAACTGCACGGTGTATTGCGACGCGCCGATCACCGTGGCGCGAATCCCTTCGCCGGCTTCGTAGATGTCGAAGCCGCGCTTCTCAGCCTCACCGCGAATCTCCCGTCCAAGATAGGGACCAAGATCGCCGAAGGCGGCCGCTTCGCGCGCATAAATGTATTCGGAGACGCCGCCGGAAAACAGCAAACCGTCGACTTTAGCCAAACTGCCGAGCGCCGGCGTGACATAGAAATCATCCCACGGTTGCTGCCCAGTCGTGACCGCCTCGAACAGCGCCCGCGCCATGCGTTGCGCCAAGCGCGCGCGCAGCTCGGTCGGAACCTTGGCGCCGTAGTCGAGATTTTGCCCCAAGTCGGCGAGAAATCTTCGTCCGCCTTTTTCTAGCCGGACGATCTCGTCGCTGCCGTTGTGCGCCACCAGACGCGCGCCGATATTGACCGCCGTCGTGGCGCGAATCCTCCCCTCTACGATCAAACTGATTTTGGTCGTGCCGCCGCCGATGTCGATGTTGAGGAGCGTCAGCCCTTGTTCGCGGCTTTGCTGTACCGCGCCGGAGCCGTGCGCCGCCATGATCGTCTCAAGCGTCGGCCCTGCCGTCGCGCAGACAAATTTGCCGCTCTCGTCGGCGAACAGCCCAGCGATTTTCGCCGCATTGTCACGCCGCGCCGCCTCGCCGGTGATGATCACCGCGCCGGTGTCGATATCGTCCCGCGACAAGCCCGCTTCCTGGAACGTGCGCTCGACCAATTCACGCAGCGGCCCGGCTTCGATATTCCAATCGCCGGAGAACGGCGTCAGTAAAATCGGCGAGCGGGCAATCACGTTGCGTTCGAGCACCACAGGTTTGCGCTGCAACATCGACGGATAGCCGATCAGCAAGCGCGAAAACATTAAATGCGAAGTCGAAGAACCGATGTCGATACCGACGCTGGTCAGATGCGTATGCGGCCCGACCGCGCCTTCATGATCGTGGCCGCGGTCGCCGTGACCGCCGTGTTGATGGGTGATGATCGCCATGAACGAACTCTCAAATTCTGCAACGAGTTTTCTTTAGAGAACCCATTCTTTGCCTCCCCCTTTGAAAAGGGAAGCTGTGAAAAAAACAAATCCCCCTGTGTGCGCCTTTTTCAAAGGCGGGAAACGCCGTCTAGCCTGGTTCATCGATCTGAACAAACAAATCGCTCAGCGTGACCTTCTTCGCCAACAGCCCCTGCTCCTCCGCGTAGCGCACAATGGTGTTCAAGACCTTCTCGTTCCCTTTGATGCCAAACTTCCACGGGTCCGGCCCCATCACCGCGCGCTGCTCTTCCCACACCTGCCGGTTCCAGACGAAGTTCGAGTAGGTCGCGTCGGCGTCGTCGCGCAGCGCGAGGTTTTTCGCCTCGACGCAGGCGTCGAACATCTCCTGGGCCGCGCCAGGATGCTTTTGCAAATAGGCCGCATGAAACGTGATGGCATGGCTGGTGGGAAAGATTGCCGTGCGCTTGAAGAAATCCTGCTCCACCGCTTTGGAGTCGCGCAGCAATCGACGCCAACCTTTCTCTTCGGGAAAGTCCGGCACAATGATCGCGTCGAACTCTCCCTGGAGCATGCGCGCCGCCAACGAAACTTGGCCCGCGACGAAGTCGAGCCGGGTGCCACTCGGCAACGTAATGTCGACCTTGTTCGCTCGCGGCATCACCCAGTGAATGTCGGCCGGCTTCACACCGTATTCGTCGCCCAAAATACCGCGTGCCCAGAGGCCAGCGGTGTTGAGCCAACTCGGAATGCCGACTTTTTTGCCTTTCAATTCTTTGGGATCTTTGAGGGGCGAGTTTTCCGGCACAAACATGTAGGACTGGCGAAACTTGCGATTGGGAAATACCGGGATCGCCATGTAGGGCGCGCCGCGGCTCTTGAGCGCCAGGTACATGGCCAGTGAAAACTCGCCGGTGTCGAACTTACCTTCGAGAAACTGGTCATGGCCGAAGCCGTCGTCTTCAAACGCAATTGCCTTCAATTCAAAGTTTTTCAGCTTCACGCGCCCATCGCACAGCGCCTTGGCGCGCAAATGATAGCCAGCCGCCAAAGATAGCACCGGCTTGTTCGCTTCACTCATCGCAGACTCCTCAACACCGAGGCTTCCAAGGAATTTTGCTGCAAGCCGACCATGCTGACGATCGTGCTGCCGGTCTGAATGAAAGTAATCTTCTTCACGTCGACGCCGCTCTGCGACAACATCCAGACGCCGGCGTTATGACTCTCCGAACCGATGCGCGGCACGCCGACCTTTTTCCCTTCCAAATCCTTCGGCCCCTTCATCGCCTTGCCGCCGACCAAGGAAAACAACGGCGCCCGGTACAATACCGCCGTCACTTTCAGCGGCGCATTCTTGCGCGCTGCGTCGATCGCCGTGCCCACGCCGGACATGAAATCGAGATCCCCCGACACGACACCGGCGACCTGCAAATTGCTGCGAATCTGGATCAGCTCCGGCTTCAACCCTTCGCGCTCGAAGTAACCCTTGCCCTGGGCAAAATAGCAAGGCATCAAGACAACGTTGCGAACCGAGAGGCCGACTCGAACCGTGTCTTGAGCATGGGCCTGGGCGCCGAAGAGCGAAAGCGCGAAAAGCAAAACTCTGACAGTCATGAGCTACTTCAGATTCCTGACCAACGAAAGATCGAACATGTCCGCCACCGAAAGCGGCTTGGGGAGCTCGGCGCCTTGATAGGAGGTTTCGAGATATTTTTGCAGCTGATCATTGTGCATCGTCATCGAGTCGATGATCACGCCGTTGATGTCCTCATAGGACTCGGTGGCATTGGTCTGGCTGACGCTAAAGTTTTTCGCGATGTACGAAACCACCGCAGGCTTGTCGCGTTTAATCGCGGTCAACACGTCGCGCATGGCGCGCAGCATGTTGCGCACTTGATCGGGCTGGCGCTCCAACTTTTGCCGGCTCGCCACCAGTCCCAGCCAGGGCGAGTCGATCAATTGCCGGTTGCGCACTAGAACTTTGTAGCCCTTCTCCGCAACGATGCCGGTAAACGGCGGGCTCAGAATCGCCCCGTTCACCACGCCCTGCTGGAGCGACTGCAGGCTTACCGTCGTGCTGCCGGTCTGAATAAACGTTACCTTCTTCGGATCGGCGCCACCGATCTCGAGTAGCTGCGAGCCATAGCGATGGCTATCGGAACCGATGCGCGAGACCGCGACTTTTTTGCCTTCCAAATCTTTGGCATTGGCGATCGCCGGCAAGCCAACCAAGGAAAACAGCGGCGCCTTGTACATCACCGCCACTGCTTTGAGCGGCGCGCCATTGGCAATCGGATAGGCGGCCGGGCCAATGGCAGGCGTGTAGTCGATCTCGCTAGACACCACGCCCGTCAATTGCAGGTCGCTGCGCATCTGAATCAACTCGACGTTCAAGCCGTGCTTGTCATAAATCTTCATGTCGCGCGCATAGTAGAACGGCAAGAACACCACATTGCGCACCGACAAAGCCATGCGCACGCGCTCCTGGGCGAACGCGTTGGGCAGCGCGCTTGCTATAAAAAAAATGATGAGACCTAAAATTTTTCGCATATCCTATCCCTGTCCCCTCGCCCTTGAGACGGTGTCGCAATGGAGAAAATCAGCCGTTTTGTCATCGAGCGTGAGCGAAGGATCTGCTCTTTCGTGCGCTTGCATTCAGCAGATTCTTCGGGTCCGCCTCAGAATGACAATTGCGACACAGTCTCCTTAGAGAGAAAGCCTACGCCACCGCCTTGGCCGCCGAGCCAATGATCTTCAACTCCGTAAACAGATCTCTTATCTCATCATAAGCCTCGCGAGTCAGCGGCTTGGACGGCCAGCGCGGATACATTTTCACATCGAAACCGCGCAGCCGCATGCCCTCGCAGTAAATCGTCCGGCCAAACGGCCCAGCTAAACGCAAAAAGATATCGTGGATACGAATGATATCTTTCTGCAGCGCCAACGCTTTCACCGCATCGCCGGCGTCGATCGCCTGCACCAATGTAACACCGATCTCCGGCGTCACCGCCAACGGTGGGCTGATCGTGCCGGCGACACCCACGGACATTGCCGAAACCAAGTTGCTCGCTAAAGCATAGGGTGCGAACGGCGCTTTGACCAGTTTCATATACGCCATCGCCTCGTCAACGCTACCCATCGCCAGCTTAGCGCCGAAAATATTTGGCACCGCTTCGACCAGCTTCGCCATGAAAGCGGGATGGATGTTGTAACCCGAGTAGCGCGGATTGTTGTAAACCAGAATCGGCATGCCGAGGGCGCGGTCGACCATTTTGAAATGTTCTATGACCTCGTACTCCGAACGATCGGCGTAGTAATACGGTCCGACATGACCAATGGCGTCCGCGCCGATCGACTTGGCGTGCCTCCCTAAATCAATCGCCGTGTAGGGATCGATGGCACCGATGTGGACCACGACCGGGACACGCTTCTTCACTTGCTGGATCGTAATCTCGGCAACTCTCTTGCGCTCCTCTGGATTGAGCGCGGGTCCCTGTCCATACGAACCCAAAATAAAAAATGCCTGCACGCCACAAGCGACGAACCACTCCGTCAACTCACGCATCATCTTCTCATCGATGCTGCCGTCCTCACGAAAGACGGTCGGAGTCGGCAAAACAATTCCTCTCACCAGGTCCTTCATCAAAACCTCCGAAATTATCCATTTTCAATTTTCCATTATCCTTTAATTCTTTCCGCTTCTTCCAAGGCGGCTCGCAACATCGCGCCGTGCAAATCGACCGAGGTCATGGCGCAGTACTCCAAGCCGTAAGTCGGCCGCTCCTCGGCCATGCCATTTTCCAGCAATCTTTGCAGTGCCAGGCGGTTAAAGCTCGCATGACCCATTACACCGTCTTCATGTTCTTCGAGATCGGCCTCGACATGGGTCGCAAAATAAGTCGCCTTGGCGCGATCGAAACCGTAGTGGGTCGTCAAAGCTTTGTAGCACGCGGCCGACCAGTGGCCGATCTGCTCTTCCGTGGTCGTGGCGGAATACCACTCTGCGGCGCTGCCCTCGTAGACTAGGCTGCGCATGAAATCGATCTTGCCGCGAAACTCGGACAACATCGACGAAGTAAAGACTTCTTCTTCGGTCAGCCCGAACGCCTTGGCCGTCTCCATCATCACCAGAAAATGGCCCGGCGGCTTGGGATGGATAAACTCATCGGCGATCTTCTCACCGATGGGCCCCATCAAATCGCGGTTCACTTTTAAGAATGTGATGTTCTTATGATAAGTGCAGGCGGTCAGCGTATTGATCTCGATGGTAAAGGCACCCCAATTGCGAAAAAAAAGCTGCAGCGTCTTGAGCGGCAGCTTGCCGGCCATCAACTGCTGCATGAACGGTTTTTGATTGACCCGCGCTTCCCAGCGCTCGCGCACTTTGCCATAAAGCTGGTCGACAATCGCTTTGGCATCCTGACTAGAATATTTCTTGCCGCGCTCGATGCTGACGGACATCTTCTGCCTCCGAATATTTGTTCTTTCCCCTTCCGGCTACCTAACACGATGACGGGCGCGGTGAAACCCTGGAGGAACGAACGCATCAGCGCCAATCTTTCAGAAAAATTCGTATGGCTTCGCATAAGATCTCGACCCTTGCAGAGCCCATCAAACGGCAAAGGCGACCGGCCGGTCGCCCCGACAGGGCGGCTTCAATGCGATGCCCTGTTGCGTTCGTTCCGGAAGGGTTCCACCGCGCGCGACGCTATGGCACGGACACTTCAGCGAATCTTCAATTCTGTCTCACGCTGATTGTACCTTATGCCAAGTTTGTGGCGGGAGCCCGAAGGGGGATTTTCACCACGAAGGGCACGAAGTACACGAAGGCAAGAGAAGAAAACAGTGAATTCTTTTCCGACCTTCGTGTCCCTTCGTGATCTTCGTGGTGAAAAACATGCGAGCGTGTCACAACGATAAGCGTGTTTATTAGTGAGACACTACACTAGTTGAACCGCCCCGGCGCAAACGCCTCTGCCTTCTTTCCACGTCCAGCAATCAACAAATCCGCCGCCAACTCCCCCACGGCCGCACTGGTGGTCATGCCATGACCGCCCAGCCCTGCAACCCAGAATAGACTTTTCACGCCTTGGTCCCAGCCAATGATAAACCTGCCGTCACTAGTGAGCGTGCGAAAACCGGCCCAGCTTCGGCTGATGCTCACCTCGGACAGTGCCGGCATGTGGCGCTGAATTTTTTCCGCCAAGACTTCCTGCACGAAGCCATTCACCGGCGGATCGCCGGGCGGCAGCTCTTCCTGATCGCAGGCGCACAGTAATAAACCGTCGCCTTCCGGCCGGAAATAAATATCGTGGGTGGTGTCCCAAACAAACGGCCAACCTTTGTCGACCCACGAAAGCGCGCCAGAGACGAAAAGATGGCGCCGGCACGGCCGCATCGGCAGCGTTTTGGCGCCGGCTAGCCCGGCCAGCTGATTAGCCCAGGCTCCAGCGGCGTTGACGATCACCTTGGCAGTAAATCGATCGCGGCTGGTAACGACCTCGCAGTCGCCGCTCGACGCACGCAACTCGCGCACGGCGTGGTTGTACTGCACTCGCGCGCCACTTTTCGCTGCCGCTTTGAGATAGCCGGAGAGCAGCGCGTGAATGTCGACGATGCCGTCGCTGCCGCACCAGAGCGCGCCATCAAACTCGGCGCGCTCAAGGATCGGCACATGTTTCTTAGTTTGCTGCGGTGTCCACAACTCCAGTTCGATACCGGCTTGGCGGCCGATCGCGGCATCGTTTTGCAGCTTGGCCCAACCGGCACCGGCGCCCAACAGGAGCGAGCCGGTGCGTTTGAAAGAAACCGGTTCAGGAAAATCGTCGGGCACATTGCGAATAAAGTCAGCGCCCTCCAGGGTCAAGCGCGCGACCTCGGGCTCAGGCACACACTGGCGCACGATGGCAGCGTTGCGGCCGGAGGCATGAAAACCGGGGATGGCTTCTTGGTCGATGATGAGCACATCCCGCACGCCGCGACGGGTCAATTGATAGGCCGTGGCCGCGCCGGCAAAGCCGGCGCCAATGATGAGGTATTCGAAGCGCTCCATGATCGTCGAAACTCTTATTTCATATCCTATTCACAATCGTTCATCCACCCCGTGGCCTCGCTGGCGCTCGGAATTTCAGATGACAAATTTCAGATCTCACACTTGACGGAAACTAGGCTCAGGCATCCTCAAAAAACTGTTTGAATCACCCCTGATCTGCGCTATAGTCCTGCCAAATGCGTATTCACCGCTACACTGAGTGGGACGGCACGCAAACGGTGCAGTTCCCCACCACCGACGATCTGCTCAAGCAGCTCTCCGACAACTTGCTCGAAGAAGAAGGTGTGCGGCGCGCGTTGCGCGACCTGATGCGGCGCGGCTTTACTTCGGAAGACGGCCAGCGCTCGGTCAAAGGCTTGCGCGATTTTCTCCGCCAGGCCGATGAAAAACGGCGCGAGTTGCTCAATAAATATTCCCCCGATTCGTTCAAACTGTCGCCGGAAGAGCAGCAAAAGATGATGGACAAGCTCGGCAACATGGCCGAGAAGCTGGAAGCCTACCACGAGCAGATGCGCAACTTCATGGAGCGCATGTCGGGCCAGCACGCCGACCGCATGAACGAGATGCAGCAGCGCATGCAGGAAGCCTACCAGAAATACCAAGAGCTGCAGAATCGGTTGAAGCATCAGATCAGCGACCGCGGCATGCCGCAGCCGCAGCCCGGCAGTCAAGATTTTCAGAGCATGATGGACATGCTCGACCGCATGAACCAACTGCTGCAGGACGAGAACTTTCTCAAGAACCTTCCGAGCATGATCGACCGCGCCGCCGACGATCTGGAAAACATGCTCGACAATCTCGATTCGATGACGCAAGACCAACTGCAGCAGTTGAGCGACATGATGCACCAGATGCAGCAGTTGGAACAGCTGATGAATCAGTACCCGTTCCAAGGCTCGCAGAGAATGGGCATGGGCGAAGCCGGCCAAATCTTGGGCCAGCTGCGCGGCCTCGAACGATTTCTGCGCTGGGGCCAGCGCGGCATGGGCGACCCGTCGGAATTGGACATCGAAGAGCTGCGCGAGCTGTTGGGTGAAGAAGCCTACGAGCAGCTAAAATATTTGAAAGGCGTCGAGCAGATGCTCGAAGAAGAAGGCTACATCCAACGCACTAGCCACGGCTTAAAGCTCACGCCCAAGGGCATGCGCAAGATCGGCGATAAGGCGCTGCGCGAAATTTTTCAGATGCTCAACAAAGGGCGCTGGGGCAACCACAACATGTCCAAGCGCGGCTCCCAGGGCGAGCGGCTCGAAGAGACCAAGAAATACGAGTACGGCGACCCGATGAACGTCAACATCACCGAGACGTTGATGAATTCGTTGGAGCATAAAAAACCCGGTGAGCCGGTGCGCATCGGCCCCAACGATTGGTCGGTGGACCGCGTCGAGTACTCCACCGCCAGCGAGACCGCGCTGTGCATCGACGTCAGCTATTCGATGCTGATGAACGACGCGCTCCACGCCGGCAAGAAAGTCGCGCTGGCGCTGCACCGCCTGATCGAGACCAAATATCCCCAAGACACGCTGCATCTGGTCGCCTTTCGCTCGAACGCGAAATTGATCAAAGCCGAAGATCTGCCCAACATCGTTTCGCTGACTTATTTCATGGAGCATGGCACCGACATCAAAGAAGCGCTGCGCTTTTCGCGCCAACTATTGGGCTCGCATAAAGCTACCAACCGGCAAATTATCTTGATCACCGACGGCGAACCGACAGCGGCGAGCTTAGACAAAGGCGGCCGCCTGCACAGCGGCTGGGGCTCGGCGCTCTTGCACAGCCGCATCGTTCACGAGACCTTGAAAGAAGTGAAGCGCTGCACCCAGAGCGGCATCAAGATCAACACCTTCATGTTGGGCGCCGACTTTTATCGCCAGGGTTTCGTCGACCAGCTCTCGCGACTCAACACCGGCCGCGTCTTCTACACCACCCCCGATCAGATGGGCAACTACATCATGGTCGACTACATCGCCAACAAGCGTAAGCGCGTCCGCGGCTAGCCTGCCCCGCTACCTCCACCCTCGCTATTTTGGATTTTGGATGGTTCGGACGGGGGGCTATGAAATATCAAATCCCCCTGTGTGCCACTTTTCCAAAGGGGCAAGATGCAGCTGGATTCCGGTTGCCCCTCTTTGGAAAACAGGGGCTAGAGGGGAGATTTGTGGGATGGGGCTGGAGAGGCTCATGATTTTTTCACATGCGCAGGGATCGAGAGGGCCTTGGCTAGCGTCGGTTCTTTGCTAGTATTCCAACAAGACTTAGAAAGGTGGATGGTTTCATGATCAGCAAGCTTGTCCAGGTGCTCGCCGTTGTTGTTTTCGCCGCTCAGGCTCAAGCGGCCGGCGATGATTTTTATCGCGGCAAAAGCATACGCATCGTCGTTGGATTCTCCGCCGGTGGCGGCTTCGACACCTACGCGCGCACACTGGCGCGTCACATGGGCAGGCATATCCCTGGCAATCCGAGCGTAATCGTCGAGAACATGACCGGCGCCGGCAGCTTGATCGCCGCCAATCACGTTTACAAAGTCGCCAAGCCCGACGGCCTGACCATCGGCCATTTCATCGGCGGCTTGTTCCTCGGCCAAGTTTTGGGACAAGCGGGCGTCGAGTTCGACGCGCGCAAGTTTGAATTTATCGGCGCGCCCATCAGCGATCATGTGGTCTGCGCCATGACCAAAGCAAGCGGCATCACCAGCGTTGAACGATGGATGGCGTCGAAGACGCCGGTCAAAATGGGCGGCATCGCCCCCGGCACCTCGACCCCCGACAACGCCACGCGTATTCTCAAAGCGGCGCTCGGCCTGCCGACCCAACTGGTAACCGGCTACAAAGGCACTGCCGACGTTCGTCTGGCTGCAGAAGGCGGCGAAGTCGCCGGCGGCTGCTGGGGCTGGGACTCGGTCAGCGTCACCTGGCGCAAAGCGCTCGACACCGGCGACGCCGTCGTGGTGCTGCAAGCCAACCGAAAAACCCATCCGGATTTGCCCAACGTGCCGCAAGCGAGCAAACTCGCCAAGAGCGACGAGGCGCGCCGCCTGATCGAGGTCGGCATCCACGCCGACAGCGACATCGTCCGCACCTACACGCTGCCTCCAGGCACGCCGAAGGACCGCGTTCAGGCGCTGCGCAAAGCGTTCGACGCCACGCTCGGCGACCCCGAGTTTCTCGCCGACGCGAAAAAGTCGCGGCTCAACGTCGAGCCCGTTTCGGTGACCGAGTTGGAAAAGGATATCGGCGGTCTGTTCAAGCTCGACCCGGCGCTGGTGAGCAAGCTCAAAGAGGTGCTGTACAACTAAGTTTAACTAAAGCGGACTTTTGCCCCACAGCTTGGTGAAAAACCCTTCGTCGATCAACTCCTGCACCAGGCTGTTGTCGTAGAACTGCTCCGGCTTGGCGGTTTTAGCCTTGGGATTTTTCTTGGCGCTGTCCTCGATGCTTATTTGAAAGGCCGGCGGTTTCACCAGCGGCACTTTTTCGATGAAGTCGTAGCCATAGACCAAACTGCCCTCGAGAATAGCCGGATCTTTGATCTTGGTGTATTTGGAAATAATCGCCTTCGCCTCTTCCTTGCGTGTGTGCATGAAATGAACGGCGCGGCCGTAGGCGCGCAGATAGGCTTTGGCCTGGCTGCGCCGCTCGCGCACGAACTTGCGCGTGGTGGTGATGCCGACGTGCAGGAACGGAATATTTTCTTTCGATAAATTCGCGATCATATGCGCGCCGCCCTGCTGCGCGTGGTAGGCCATCGGCTGGGAGAACGCCGCCGCATGCACGGTGCGCTTCGACATCGCCGTGGCGATTTCCGGCAGCCCGCCGAACTGCACCAACGGCACGTCCTTGATCGGTTCGAGCCCATACTTGGTCAAGAACATGCGAATGCCGACATCCCCGGACGAGCCAAAGCGGGTCACACCGACGGTTTTGCCCTTCAGGTCGTTGACGGTTTTTATCTCCGGCGTCGCCATGATGTAGAACGCCACCACGTTCGTGATGCCGCCCATGGCGACCAGATCGCCGCCCTGTAAACCGACGTCAACGATGACCTGGCCGTTGGCCGGTGAGATCATCACTTCTCCGGCTAAGGTCGCCTGCGCCACCGTCGACGAGCTCGGAATGTAAACCAGCTCGGTGTCGATCCCCTCCTGCTTGGCAAAGCCCGCGTCCTGGATGGTCCAGAACGTCGCGTTTAGCGCGCTGATCGACGAGTAAGCCTGAACGAACTTTTGCGCCTGCAAACGCGCGGGCAATAAACACAGCAGCGCGAGTAAAGTAAGACTGAAAATTTGTCTTCGATTCGTCATATCCGTCCTAGCCGTCCGATCCGTCCAATTTCTGTTCCAGCACAGCTACCGGCACTAGCCACGAGTGTCAAGCCGTGCCTCGCCCGGCCTGATTCTCACTCTTCGGCGGCCGCGTTGACAATCAACTGTAACAGCTCGCTCGCCTTTTGAATGATCGGCGCTGCCATCGGCTCGTCCTGCATCACAGCGAACGGGCCTTCGCCAAAATACAAGCCGTCTGAAACCAGAAACGTCAATCGCACGTTGCCCGGTTTCGGCGCCGGCAGACGTGGCATGTCCCACGGACCGATTTGATTGACGGCCACCTGCGCAAACTCGACGGCTTCCTTCGCCTTCGCCGCCAGCTCCGGCGGCGCGCCTTCGAAGACTGCGACTTTGCCGCTGTGGTTGATATAGCGCACGCGCCGATCGGCATAGGCCGCCAAAACATCGAGCCCACCCGGCAGCGCCACTTCGACAACCAGCCCGAGTATCGTGCGCGCCGGCACGGCGTGGCCTTGGGCGCGCAGCAAATTATAGGCGAGCAACCGAATGCGGCTCTCTTCGCCGGCATCGTCGGCAAGGCTCCTAATCTGGCTTTCTTGCGCCGCGGGATTGAACAGCACATCTTGCCACGCCAGCGTGGCTTCCATTGTTTTAGGCTTGAAAAGCGACGGCTCGTCACAAAACAACAGGTTGTAAAACATGTTCAGTGCGGCTTCCTGATACGGTGCCGGCAATTGGGGCGCTTGCATAAGCCAAGTCTCTAAGCAGAAATGCCCGACTTAAATTCCGCCGCGTCGATTGTGACCGCTTGGCCGAAGCCGGCAATCAAACGCGCCGACAGAGCTCTAACGACGAACAGCTTAAAATCGGAAAATTCGAACAGCGGCGCCGCGTCGGGAAAACGTTCAGCGTAGGCTGCCCTCGCGGCGGCGTAGCCTTTGTGATCACGCTCGCGCACGCGCGCCCGGCCTTGTAGGGTCACACGCGCCAACGCCTGCGCCATTTTCTCCGAGCTTTCCGACTCCGCGATCAACATACTGACTTCAGGGTTTTTCAGCATATCGCGGGTGTGGGAGGCAAGTTTGCTCACGTGGATCACCAGCGCGCCGTCGGCGGCGACGGCAAACGGCACCATCGAGACGAACGGCTTCCCGCCGTGGAGCGTTCCCAAGGCCGCGACCTTTCGACCGCGCACCAGCTGTTGCAAAACATGGGCAAAATCAGAATTCATGTGATCCCCATTCCTCCCAGATCATGAATCGTTAACACCACAAAACTCGTAAGAATGCTACGACAAGCTCAGCATGAACGGATCGTTCCCAACGATTTCAACCTCGGGTCCATTCGTCCTTTCGGCAGGCTCGGGGCGGGCTCTCAACCCTGTCGAAGGGCTCCGAAGAGTTTTCGGTAGCCTGCTAGAACTGCACCAAAAATTCTCCCACGGTCTCGCGCCATTTTCCCGGCGTCGCGGCAACGATCGGCGTATGCGGCACGCCGGCAAACAAGACGAACTTGGCGCGCGCGCCCATGGATTCGGCGATGCGCCCCGCCTCGGCAGCCGAGACGCGGGCATCCTTGTCGCCATGGAGGATCAACGTCGGGCATCGAACGGCGCGCGCATAGTCGGCCGGATTGTGGGCAAAAAAGTTGAAGCGTTTCTGAACGCTGCCCCAAAACAGCAGCAGCTCGGCAAGCGGCCAGCTCGGCAGTCCCATCGCCCGGAAGCGATTCCTGCCGGTGTTGAGCAAACTGTCGAAGACCGCCTCGATAATAACGCCATCGGGCTGAACCCCATTTGCCGCCACCGCGCGCAGCACCGCCGCTCCTCCCATCGACATGCCGTACAGGACAAGCCTTCGATCTGGCCAAGCTCGCTTCGCATAGTTCACAACAGCAGCCACATCATCAGCCTCCTTCACCCCAATCGTCGTGCCGCTCCCCGACGAATCGCCCGAACCGTAGAAATCCACGAGCAGGGCCGACGCACCAAGAGCATGGAATACGCGCGCCGTGCTCACCAGCGTCGATTTGCTGACCGCGTAGCCGTGAAACATCAGGATCAACGGCCGATTGTCTTTGCCCGCAATGTGCCAAGCATCGAGGACAGCGCCATCGTTGGCAGGAATCCGGTGCGTCGTAAACGGCAAAGCAAATTGCGCCGGTGTATTGCCGTTGCGCGGCCGGGGGACGTTGACGCCGGCAACGACAACACCGAGTTTGTCCATTAGGCCAAGCTGTTCCGGCCGGGCCGTGCGCTCGCCGCCTTCGACAAAGCGCGTCATCGCCCGCGCCTGCATAAAGGCAACGATGTTGATGGCCACGACGGAGCCAAGCACGGTAACGACGAGAAGTTTGCTGAAGAACTTCAACGCGGGGCGCCTGCTACCTAATACGGCGTTGCCACTCCCGTGGATTTCGACTGAGGTGCAGGACCGCGAGCACGACGATCTTTCTATCCTTCGAGCCGCATCATAGCGCAATGCTTACGCACCCGCTAGCGACACTCGTCCTCAGCCAATGCGCTCCGCTGTTTATCGGCGAGAATGTTCCGCGCAATCGCCGCCGCCTGCGCGACGAGCGATCCCATCTTCGGCGGCGCTGCCTCGACATCTGGTTTGATCCCAACTTGTTCCAGCACTTCGGTGCAAACCGGACCGACTGAAGCCACGACGATTTTCTTGAGGGCGGCTCGCAACGGCACCTCGGCTTTGTCGTAGGCGGCAATCTTGAAAAGATGATCGACCTGCGCGCCGTTGGTAAACAGTACAACGTCGACGGTGCCGTTAAGAATATTGAACGTTGCGTCTCTCAGCGGGGCGATATCTTCCGGCAACGCCCAGCGATAGATCGGCATCGAAGTAACTTGCGCACCGCGCTGCTCCAGCGCCGCGATCAATTGCGGATTGGCGATGCCGTATTCTTGAATCGCGATGCGCTTGCCCGGCAAGTCTAAGGCGCCATCCAGCGTCGCCAACAATTCACGCCAGGTATTGGGCGACGGCGCCACGAGCGTGGGCTGCAACCCGAGTTCCTTCAGGGCTGCCACGGGTTTGGGGCCGCGCGCGACCAGTTGCACCTGCCTGAGCGCAGCGACGATTTTCTCTTGTGGATATTGACCGAGCAGCGTTTCGTTGAGCGCCTTTGTGCCGACACCTGTGAGAAGAATGAGCAGATCGAACTTGCCGCCTTCTATCTGTGCGAGAAGATCTAAAGCCGCGCGGTTTTCGCTGAGCGGTACTTCGCGCATGGACGGAGCGACAATCGGCTCGCCGCCGTAGCGGCGAATCAGCTCGCCCATTTCCACCGCGCGCCGGCTCTCCAAGGAAACGACGCGCAACCCGCTTAATCCTTGCCGTGGGCCAGCTTCCACCGAATTACAGCTGAACGTTCAAGTCTTTGAGAAACATCGCCCGCGCCTTGGCTTGATCACCGCGCATCAACAGCTGACGCACCTCGCCGCCCAGCGCCTTTTGCCAACTTTCGAACGGCAGGCTGATGCCTCTCTGGTGCAGCTCTGCACGCACCTCGGCCGCAAGTTTCACCAAGGCTTCGTATTCGGCGGTGAAATAAAGCTCTAACTCCTCCCGGATCGTGCGCGCCAGCGCGGGACTCTGGCCACCGGTGGAGACCGCCACGGTCAAGTCGCCGCGCCGCAGCACCGAGGGAAGAATAAAGTCGCAGCGATCTGGGTCGTCCGCCGAATTGATCAAGGTGCCGCCGTTTTGGCATTCGCGATAGACCGCCTCGTTCAAATCTGGGTCGTCGGTGGCGGCAAAAACAATATTGAACCCGACGGTGTCGCCGGCGCGATAACGGCGCGCCAAAAGTTTCAGCAAACCTTGCTTGGACCAGCGCGCGACGTTGTCCGTCACTTCGGGGCTGACCACTGTCACCTCGGTACCGTTTTCAAGCAGAGCGGCGATCTTGCGCTCCGCCACCGTGCCGCCACCCACCACTAAGCAGGGGCGCCCGTTCATTTCGACGTAAATCGGTAAATAACCCATTGAACTTGTCTGCCTCTCGCGCCACGTTGTCGATCATAGTGTTATTTACATTTAACCCGTGAAACGCATCACAGACAAACGGTTCGTCGCTGAAATATTTCATTTCCTCCGCCCAGCGGAGCAATTCTTCGGCGAGCTGTCGCTCGCGCCACTCAAACAATGGCTCATCCATAGGCTTATCTCTCCGTCATTCGATCCGTATCCGGCCGTTGCGCAACCATCTCCTGCACGAGCTCCCGGTCTGACATGAACCAAGCCAACGTTTGTCTCAGACGTACCACTTCGCCGACCACGACCAGCGCCGGCGATTTGATGCCAGCGCTTCTCTCGACGATATCGGCCAACGTGCCGACAACGGTTTCCTGTTTGGCTGTCGTTCCCCGGTGAATTACCGCCACCGGTGTCGCCAGCGGCCGGCCATGGGCTAGCAGTTTTTCGACGATGGAGCGAATGTTGTGCAGCCCCATGAGAATCACCAGCGTATCGACCGCCGTGGCGAGCTTGGCCCAGTCCACCGACGATTTCGACTTGATCGCTTCATGGCCCGTGACCACCGCGAAAGAGGAGGCATAGTTTCGATGCGTCAGCGGAATCCCCGCGTAGGCCGGCGCCGCGATGGCCGAGCTGACACCGGGAACGATCTCGAACGGAATTCCCGCGGCCGCTAGCACCTCCGCTTCTTCGCTACCCCGACCAAAGACAAACGGATCGCCGCCTTTGAGGCGCACGACTTGGCAGCCCTGCAACGCGTAATTGATCAGGACTTCGTTGATGTCGTTTTGCGCGATGGAATGGCGACCAGCCTGTTTGCCGACAAAGATCTGCTGGGCGTCGGGCGCTGCCTCCTGCAACAACACGGCATTGACGAGTTGGTCGTAAACGATAACCTGCGCGGCGCGCAACAACTTCAAGCCGCGCACCGTCAATAGGTCCGGATCCCCCGGACCAGCGCCGACAAGATAGACTTTGCCTGTTGCCATCGAGATTTGCTCTGCTAGGTGCGCGCCAGATTGGCGAGCAGCGCCGCGGCGTCGAACGGCTGCTGCGCTTGGAGCGTAACATTGAGTCGTTTGCGCGGATCAGTGTCGCGCTGTACGGTGAATGCCGCGCCGGCGAACAATGCGTGCGCCAAACCTTCGACCTCTGGCTTCAACTCGGCAAATGCAGCTTCGGTATTCGGTCCCAATAATCGGTCGTTCACTGCGATCTTGATCTCTCGGCCGGAAAAACTCAGCTCGCCTTTGAGCCTGGCATCGCTCTCCAGTTTTCGGCAGCTCTCCAACGCGGCACGTAGGGCGGCTTTGACGACTTCGCCGCTCGATCCTCGTACCGGAGCTTTCTGGGTAAACAGCAAGCCGCGGCGATTGTCGGTCTCGTCGATACCGACGTTGGCGCCGTTAGCCACCAGCACGACCCCCGGTCCGGCGGCCATGTGGCTGTAGTCGGCGACGTCGTGGTAGACGCCGTCGGTGGCCTGAATCCAACTGTGAAAGACGTCGATGAAATCGGTCAATGGGATGCTGTTGGGTTTTTCGGTGAAAATTTTGACGGCGAGTTTTTGTAGTTCCATGTTCATAGCTCCAGAAAATCCCCCTGTGTCCTTTTTTTCAAAGGGGGAAAATCAATCCACCTTCTGAATCCGGTTCCCCTCCTTGGCAAAGCCTGTCCTGAGCCTAGTCGAAGGGAGGGGTTAGGGGAGATTTTCCCTCACGCCACCGGCTGCGCCACGGCAATCTCCACCGGACTCTGCACCTTAGCGACCAGTTTATTGTGGCAATCGTGCGCCGCGTCGATAAATAGCTGCGCCTCTTGCAACAGTTGCGTGGCGCGGTCGCCATCAACATTGTCGCCGTTACCCACGAATTCCTTGGCCTTAAAAATATACTCGGCGAACTTGCCGCCGGCGTATTTGTCCCAGAAAAGCTGCGTGCCGTAATAGCGCCGCGTGAACTCGCCGATGATCTGATCCTCATTTTCACCAATCGCCGGATTCTGCGCCTGCACCAAGCCGCGCGCGGCGCGCACCATGGATGCGTACGCTGCCTTGGCCGCCGGTTGGGTGTGGCCGGCGTCGAGCAAGAGCTGCGCTTCGAACAGCTCGCGTTCGCTCGCCGCCAAAGAAAACTCCGCGGCGCTGACGACTTCGCCGGCACATTCGCCGACGCCGATGTCAGCGAGGGTAAACTCGCGCGGGTCGCCCCAGTCGCTGTAGTAAGACCGGTCGACGTCAGGCGATGGAATTTTGGTCAAGTCTTCGAGCAAATCCTTGATCTGTTTCTTGCCGACACGAGCAACGAACGCCTGAAAGCGCTCGCCTTTCTGCCGCGCGCGCACATAGAACTCGGTGATCGACGCCACCGCTTCGGGGATTCTTTTCGACGGCACGGCGCCGATCGGCACGCCGTACTCGCCGGCGTTATCGTGAAATTTGCCGCCCAAGATCACTTGAAAATGCGGCACGGCAAAGCCTTTGATGTTGCGGTTGATGCCATAAAAACCGATGTCCGCGACGTGATGTTGGCCGCAGGAGTTGAAGCAGCCGCTGACTTTGATGCGCAGACTCTTCACCGCCTCGTCGAGCTCCAAGCTCTTCTCGCCCAAGCGCTGGCGCAGCTCGCGCGCCAGACCGCGCGAGGAGGCGATGCCAAGCTTACAAGTGTCCGTGCCGGGGCATGAGGTCACGTCAATGATCGTCGCCGCATCGGCGGCCCCCAGCCCGATCGCTTTGATCGCCTGATAAAATTCCGGCAAGTCCGCCCCGCTCACCCAGCGAAAAAGCAGGTTCTGCTCCACGGTCGTGCGCAGCGTGTCTTTGACAAAGCGGCGCGCAATGTCAGCCAGAGCGCGCAGCTGGTCCGCGCCGGCGTCACCCAACGGCAGGCTCACAGTAGCGGCAACATAACCAGGCTGGCGCTGCCTGTAGACGTTGGTCTTATACCAAGCGTCGAATCCATCTGGCCGCGCGTGGCCGTTCAAACTAATGCCTGCTTTGAGCGGTTGCTCCGATGGCTCGTTTACCGAAGCGAGGAATTCCGTCCAGCGTGGATCGTGCGGCAGCTTCTGCCGCTCCTCGGCAACCAGCTTTTTGAATTCGTCGATGCCCAACTGGGCGACTAAGAATTTAATCCGCGCCCGCGCCCGGTTGCGCTTCTCGCCCAGCCGCGCAAACACGCGCGAGATCGCCTGCATGGTTGGCAGCAACTCCGCTTCGGGCAAGAATTCATCGAACAACTTCGCTTTGTAGGGCACCGAGCCCAAACCGCCGCCGACGTAGAAAGCAAAGCCGCGCTCTTTCCGACCGTCAACCGTGCGCACTTTGGCGATGGCGCCATAGTCGTGCATGGTGACGAGCCCGCAGGGATTTTGCTCGCAGCCCGAGAAAGCGATTTTGACTTTGCGGCCGAAGTCCTGCGTGTCGGGATGCCCCATCAAGAACTTGGAGCAGGCTTTGGCGTAGGGCGTCGTGTCGAAGCTTTCTTCATGGCAGATACCCGCCAGCGGGCAAGCCGTCACGTTGCGCACGACGTTGCCGCAAGCTTCGCGCGTCGTGATGCCGACCGCCGCAAGCCGCCGCATCAGCGCCGGTGTGTCGTCGATGTGCACGTAATGAAATTGAAAATCCTGACGCGTTGTTACGTGCGTCACGCCATCGGCGTATTCTTCGGACAGATCGGCGAGAGTCTCCAGCTGCTCCGGCGTCACGCCGCCAAAGGGAATCTTGATGCGCATCATGCCCGGCGCATCCCACAACGTGTCGGGGCCCTTGATCAAGTCGGCGTTGAGTTTCAGCTTTTGCACGCGCTTGCCGTCATGGCGCTGGCCGTTGTCGTAGCGCTGGCCATAGATGCCGCGGCGCAGGCGCGTCTCGGCGAAGACTTTCTCGTCGATCTTCCCCTGCTTGCGCAGCTCCATCTGCTGCTCGAAAACATCGATCTCGCGGCCCAGCTCCGCGGGGATTTCGTCGCCGAGTTTTTCTTTCCAGCTCGTTGTCATGGCTTTCCTCCATTATTTCACTGCCAGCAGATAAAAATACTATTTTGATTATTTCACTCAGAAATAGGGCAAAAAATTTTTAAATGTAGTACATCAGCGCCGGCTCTTCAGGCTTGCACAGATCGGCCAGGGTGGTTTCCTCCAACACAGTTTCCATCGCGCGCAAGCCGCGCGCCCAAGTGTCGAGCAGCCGGTGCGTCAACAGCGAAGAATAGGAACGGCTTTCTAGCTGCGCTTTCATCTCGAAGTCGGCCGCCGGCCCTTCCAACACGTGAATCACTTCTTTGACAGTAATTGTCTCGGGCGGGCGCGCCAACACGTAGCCCCCCGACGGACCGCGCGCGCCATGCACCAGCTGGCCGCGCTTGAGCAAGACCATAATCTGTCCAAGGTACTGCGGCGGAATATTGCGGTTGACGGCAATCTCTTTGACCTGCACCGCCCGTCGGAGCTTGTAGTTTTCGACAAGCTCGGCGAGCGCCAGCAAACCATAGTGGCCTTTGGAGCTAAGCTTCATGACTATTTGTCTCGGGAGCCCTAACCTAAGTAAATCAATCAGGAATGTCAAGAATAGTTTGAGTCGAATAAATTCCTAGGCTTGCTTGGGTGTTTTTGAGATCTGAGATTTGAAATCGCAGACTCCGAGCATCGGCGTGGATGCGTTGATCTCAAAACGAGGGATTCCCAGTTGCATCGCCAAATTCGTTGCAGCTATAGTCCGAGTCATCGGGGGGACTTTTCATGAAGACCCACATCGCGCCAGTTGTTATCATTGCGTTGCTGACGATCGTTGCGATCGGCGCCGTCGAATGCCGCGCCGGCGCGGCTCCCAGCGAGGTGATCATCTCCCACGCCAGCATGAGCACCTCGGCGATACCGCTGTGGGTCACCCAGCGGCAAAATTTCTTCAACAAGTACGGCGTTCGATCGAAGCTCGTCTGGGTGCGCGGCAACCCGGCGCAGATCGCGACGCTGGTCTCCGGCGATACCCAGATCGCCTATGGCGGCGCGCCCACGGCAATACAAGCCGCGGTCGGCGGCCGCGACATGAAACTGGTCGGCAGCCTCTCCAGCCGCGAAAGCCTCGACCTGGTCGCTCGGCCCAACATCAAAAGCCCGAAGGAAATCGCCGGCAAGCGCTTCGGCGTGCAGAGCGTCGGCGGCGGCGTCTGGAAAACCGCCACCGTCTGGCTGGAGCACTTCGGCATGGACGAAAAGCGCGACAACATTCAGATGATCGTCATCGGTGATGTCACCGTGCTGGCGCAATCCATCGAAGCCGGCCTCATCGATGTCACGGTGGTGCCGCCCTTTTTAAGCCGTCGCTTGGCAGAAAAAGGCTTCACCATCCTCGGTCGCTGCGAGCAAACTAAACTACAATCGGTTGGCATGACCATTCTCGTCGAAGCGCCCTATCTGCAAAAGAACGCCGAGACGTTGCAGGGCGTCATGATGGCCCTCATCGAAGGCATGGCCTTCACCGGTCATCCGCGCAACAAGCCCGCCGTATTGGAGACGCTCGCTAAACAATTTCGTTTGTCCGACCCCGCCGCCGCCGAAGGCGCATATCAAGACGTCACCACACTCGTCCGCCTGGAGGAAGGCCGCAAGCCCTACGTTTCCCTCGAAGCCATGCGCACCCTGCAGCGCTTGCTAGCGTCGGGCAATCCCAAGATCGGCGCGCTCAAAGTCGAGAGCCTGATCGATTCGACGGTCATGAAGCGCATCGACGACAGCGGCTTTTTTGAAAAGATCGCGGCGGAGTACGGCAAGTGAGATGAAGATAGAAACACAACTTTTGAGTTTTCGGACCAGCGACAACGAAACGCTGCACGGTTTGCTGTTTACACCACGGGAGCAGAAATCCGACCTCGCGTTGCTGATGGTCCACGGCGTGGCGATGAATTTTTATCTGCCGCCGCTGGCAACATTCGGACCAGCACTGGCTGAGCAAGGCCATCACTGTTTTGTCATCAACACGCGCGGCCACGATTGGATCAATCGCGCCGGTGATCTGACCGGATTTTGCGGCGCCACCTATGAAAAGTTCGAAGACAGCACGAAAGATTACGACGCGGCGCTCGCAAGACTCAGCCAGCTTGGCTACCGCCGCTTCATTCTCGTTGGCCACAGTCTCGGCTGCGTCAAGTCGCTCATGTACCAAGGCACGCGCCAGCGCAAAGACGTAGTCGGCGTGGTTTCCTGCTCCTGTCCGAAACAGTTCTATTCGGCCCGGGCGGCCGACCAAGCCGATTTCACAGAGGTCATGGCGCAAGCCGAGTCCATGATCGCAAACGGCAAAGGCAAAGAATTTCTCTGGGCCAAGGCGAGCGGCGCGCTGGCGCTGTTTTCAGCGGAAACCTACGTTAATAAATACGGCAAGCACGAACAGAACGACGTGCGCCCCCACGCTGGGCGCTTAGGCTGCCCGCACTTGGCCATCGCCGGCGGCGCGGAGCACAAATACTTTCCCGAGTACGCGGCCGAACTGGCCAAAGCCGGGGGCGCCAGCGCCGCGTTTAAGATCGTTCCAGGTTCGGACCACTTCTACCACGGCCACGAATCGGAGGTGGTAGAAATCATCGCCGCGTGGCTGAAACAAGTCGCCGCCTGAATGCCATAGCTGGCTGCTATTCCTGCTCTCTGGTCATAGTTTCCGTTTGAATTTTCCATCTCAGCGCTCTACCTCTAGGTTTTCCCATGAGCTACACAACCGAAATCTGTACTTTCAGAACTTCTGATCACGAACGCTTGCATGGTGCGCTCCTAACGCCAAAGGAAAAATCGGACCTGGCGTTGATCTTCGTCCACGGCGTGGCGATGAACTTCTACCTGCCGCCCATGTTCACCTTCGGCCAAGATCTCGCGACGCGCGGCTATCATAGCTTCGTTATCAATACCCGCGGCCATGATTGGATTTCGCGAGCCGGCAACCTTACCAAGTTCGGCGGCTCGGCCTATGAGATGTTGGAGGATTGCGTCGCCGATCTCGACGGCGCCATCGATTTTCTCAAGACGCGCGGCTATCACCGCTTCATCTTGATTGGTCACAGTTTAGGCGCGATCAAATCGATCATTTATCAGGGCACCCAACAGCGCAGAGACATCGTCAGCATCGTCTCCTGCTCAGCGCCGAAGCAGTTTTACTCTGAACGGGTCGAGCGCCAGCCGGTCTTTCGCGAGTTGATCGCCCAGGCAGAACGCATGGTCGACGAAGGCAGCGCCGAAGCGCTCATGTCGGTCAACGTCGGCGCCACACCGGGCATCTTCACTGCGCGCACGCACTTGAATAAGTACGGCAAGGACGACCGCAACGACTGCCGGCCGCATGCGAAAAACGTCGGCTGCCCATTGCTGGCCATCGCCGGCGGCGCCGAGCCGCCGTTTTTTCACGAGTACGCCAAGGAAATCGTCGCTGCCGCGGGTGCAGGATCCAAATACGAGTACGTCGGCGGCGCCAACCATTTTTACAATCGTCACACACCGCAAACGGTCAGCGTCATCGCCGCATGGCTCGAACAATTTCCCAAATGATGCTCCGAGGTAGGGGCGCGATTCATCGCGCCGCTGCCGTCCGTCGAAGGCTTGCGCAACGTGCAGCGGTTGTTAAAACTGCGCAACCCTAAAGTCGGCGATGTAAAACTTGAAGAGGTCATCGACAACCGCGTCGCCCGCCGGTTAGGTGAGAGCGGCTTCATCGAAAAGACGTCCGCAGCTCATGGCGCGAGCTTGAAATGACTGACAAGGCACGACCCGTCATTTTCCCAAAAAGATCTGGCGAAACTCGGCGCTAAGTTTTTTGTATTCCTCCGCCGTCGGGTTATCCATAAATATGCTGTTCGCGGTCACTTTGTCCGCGTCCTTGATCGGCGGCAAAATCCCCGGCGACAGGACAAACTCTCCAAGATCGGCCAGGATTTTCTGCCCTTCGGCTGAGCAAAGATAGTCGATGTACAGCCGGGCCGCGTTGGGGTTGGCGGCTTTGCCGCTGAGACCGAGATCGTTGGTGTCGGTCAACACCTTATCCATCAAGACGTAGGCGAGCGGCCCTTTCACCTGGGGCACGTACTGGATGTAAGTGAACCCCAGCGGCGCCTCGCCGCGCACGATGTCGTTCGGCACCGGCGCAAATGATTCTTTGAGCAGCGGCGCTTGCTTGCCCAGCGCTCGGACGTAGTCGAGCCAGCCGTCTCCCATGATTCTTTTCAAACTTACCAGAAACTGCGCCGTGCTGGTGTGGCGCGAGGCATCCGGCATAACGATCTTGCCTTTCCACTTGGGGTTCAACAGATCGTCGAAATTCCTCGGCGCCTCTGCCGGCTTTACCAATTCGGTGTTGTAAAGAAGGCCTATCGGCGTGTGGCGCCATGCCGTCAACAAGCCGTCTTTGTCTCTGAAAGCCGCGGGAAATTTCTCCGCCGACGGCGGCGTAAACTTGGCAAAAACACCGGTCTGCTTGAGCAGCGCTTGCGCGCCATTGATAGCGAAGGTCAAATCAAAGCCCGGCTTGCCCGCCAGCCATTCGGTTTGTGCCCGCTCCACCACGGCCGTCGCGCTGGCGCGCCAGTACTCGACTTTGACGCCATATTTTTTTTCGAAGCCCCGGTGCAGCGGGTCCATGATCTGCGGCAGGATGGTGCCGTAAGCGACGACCTTTCCCTCCTTCTTGGCGGCGTCGACGTTAAGCACCTGCGCTTGCGCCAACCCACCGCCAAGTAGCAGCACCGCCGCAATCAACGGCTTGGACAGTTTCATATTGCACACCTCTTTCGAGCTTGGTTGGCGCCGTTATACCATTTGCACCGACCATCGCATAGCAGCTATTTCTGATCGCCCAATCTATTGCTCGAAGTTGCATCTCGACGCCATAGTCGGGGCCCGCTCAAAGAGACAAGAGATTTTTCAATCTTTCACTATTTCGCCCCCGAGTTGATCGACGAAATCAAGCAGCACGGCAAAGCGCTTGGCATCGAATACTTCGCGCCAAAGAACGCCAAGGACAGCCCGCTGCACCACAGAAAGCCGTTCAAAGTGCCTTCATTGCCTTTTCTGCCATTTGGCACTAGACTCTGTGCCATAGGAGTGATCCATGCTCTCGACAGAACTGCTTGTAGATGCGCTCGGCGGAAGAAAAGTTTTTAAACGTCGCATTTCAACGTTAGAAGATCTGCGAAAAACGGTCAAAGAGGGCCTGCCCTATGCCTCTTTCGAAGCACTGTCCGCGGGACTCGGTCTAGATCGCGATGAAGCCGCCAACGCTCTGCACCTGCCCCATCGCACAATTGCGAGACGCAAGAAACAGCAAAAGTTACGCGCTGACGAGTCTGATCGAGTATTGCGCCTAGCACGAATTAGTGCCCAGGCCACCGAAACCTTCGGAAGCAAGGCGAAAGCCGCTGAATGGTTGCGCCGTCCCAACCGCGCTCTCGGCAACGTCGTTCCTTTGGAATTGCTCGACACAGACATTGGCGTGCGTCAGGTCGAAGAAATCCTCGGGCGTATTGAACACGGCCTCATCAGCTAGTGCAAGTCTGGCGCATCACATCGAGAAAGTACCGCCAGTTCGATGGTGAAGGCGCGCGGCTGTTTAGCGCACGCTGGCATGTTCCAGGCACTGCCATCGTGTACACATCAATGTCGCTTTCACTCGCAGCCTTAGAAGTGTTTGTCCATTTCGACACGGATGTGTCTCCGACAGGTCTAGTCGCCATTCCGGCGGAGATTCCCGAGAAGGTGAAAGTCGAGCACATCGATATCTCGCGCTTACCCAAAAACTGGCGCGCTCATCCCCCGCCACAGGCTTTGAAGCCCATAGGTTCCTTATGGGCTGCCAGAGGCTCATCAGTTGCTCTCTCCGTGCCTTCAGCACTCATTCCATCGGAGCGCAACTACTTACTCAACCCGAAACACAGGGATTTCCAACTGATCCAAATCGGCAAACCCTTGCCCTTTCGCTTCGATTCTCGCATGTGGAAAAATTAGGCACCAAAAATGGCCTCGTTAATCGCACCTTACGGCTCCTGGAAATCACCCATCACCTCCGACCTCGTCGCCAGCAGTGAGATCGGCCTGGAGCAAGTGCGCTTCGGCGGTGAGAATATCTATTGGATCGAGCGCCGCGCGCACGAAGGCGGGCGCAAAGTTATTGTCCAACGCTCTCCTGGCGGTACAACGACCGACATCACTCCTCTTGGATTCAACGCGCGCACGCGCGTGCACGAGTACGGCGGCGGTGACTACGCGGTGTCTAATGGCACAGTAGTTTTTTCAAATTTCAGCGATCAACGGCTTTATATTCACAGAAGCGGGGCCACGCCGGAACCGTTGACGCCAGCAGGCAAATGCCGTTACGCAGACGGTCCGATCGACGCAAAAAGAAACTCTCTCATCTGCGTCCGCGAAGACCACAGCGATGACGGCGAAGCTGTCAACACCATCGTTCGGGTTAGTCTGAACGGCGAAGATGCCGGCACCGTGATCGTTTCGGGAAACGATTTTTATTCTTCACCGCGACTGAGTCCCGACGGTTTGCAACTCGCCTGGTTCACTTGGAATCATCCTAACATGCCGTGGGACGGCACCGAGCTTTGGCTCGGAAAACTAGACGACGCCGGCAATGTCGTCGAACGAACACAAATTGCCGGGGGCATTCGTGAATCGATCTTTCAGCCCGAATGGTCGCCTAATGGCACGCTCTATTTCATCTCGGATAAAAGCGGTTGGTGGAATCTTTATCGCTGGCGTGACGGTCGCGTTGAAGCGCTATGCCCGATGGAAGCCGAGTTTGGCCAACCTCACTGGACCTTTGGCACGAGTCTCTACGGCTTCGCTTCTCCAAGCGAGATCATCTGCACCTATGCCAAGAACGGACGCGACTACCTCGCGACGTTGAATAACGATAACGGCAAGCTAACCAACATTGATCTACCCTTCTCGGTAATCTCGCAGGTCCGCGTCAGCGGCAATCGAGTTTTGTTTATCGGCGCGTCCGCAACCAAAGCGAGCGCGATCGTTTCTCTGGATTTATCGACGAAACAGACGACCATCTTGCGCCGCTCGCGAGAAAATTCGGTCGACGCCGGCTACATCTCCGCAGCCCAAGCCATCGAATTTACCACGGAAGGCGGCCTAACGGCACACGCCTACTTCTATCCGCCAAAGAATCGCCACTACACCGCGCCAGCCGACGATAAACCACCCCTCGTCGTCATCAGCCACGGTGGTCCAACTTCCTCCAGCTCAGCGTCTTTGAAGTATTCCATCCAATATTGGACCAGCCGTGGCGTCGCCGTGCTCGACGTGAACTATGGCGGCAGCTCGGGTTACGGCCGCGCCTACCGCGAGCGGTTGAACGGCAAGTGGGGTATCGTCGACGTCGACGACTGCGCCAACGGCGCGCGCTATCTCGCCGAGCGAGGTTTAGTCGATGGCAATCGCATGGCCATCCGCGGCGGCAGCGCCGGCGGCTACACGACGCTCTGTGCATTGACGTTTCGGGACGCATTCAAAGCCGGCGCGAGCCTGTACGGCATCAGCGACCTGGAAGCGCTTGCGAAAGACACGCATAAGTTCGAATCACGCTACTTGGACAATCTCATCGGTCCCTACCCCGCGCGCCGCGATCTCTATATGGAGCGCTCGCCGATCCATTTCACCGACCAATTGAACTGCCCGATGATCATCTTTCAAGGTCTGGAAGACAAAGTCGTCCCGCCCAATCAAGCCGAGAAAATGGTCGAAGCGGTACGCGCTAAGAAATTGCCCGTCGCCTATCTCACCTTCGAAGGCGAACAACACGGCTTTCGCAAAGCCGAGAACATCAAACGTGTGCTAGAAGCAGAGCTCTACTTCTATTCGAAAGTGTTCGGATTCGAGCTGGCGGAACCGGTCGAGGTCGTCGAGATTGAGAATCTGTAAAGTTTGCGATGTACGAGCACGCCAGACACGAACCGCTCGTCGAGCAACAGTGGGACGAGAGTCGAGCGCGTGACGCTATCGAACAAATAGTTCGCGACGCCGACGCACGCTTCCATTCGCATCGTCTTTGGCCCGCCCACCCGCTAGACCGACCACACGCCGATCGCCCGTTCAAAATGCTTTACTTCGGCGCCGCAGGCGTCATCTGGGCGCTGGATTATCTACACCGGGTTGGTGCGACAAATGCGACAAGAGACTACTCAAGCACGCTCGCTCAACTAGCCACGGAGAACCGAGCCGACTTGAATCTTTCCGAGCCAGACGCGTTCTCCTACTTGATGGGCGATGTCGGAATTCAGCTTATGCAGTGGCGTCTAAGATCGAGCGACGACCTCGCGGACGCGATCTTTCGCTCGATCGAATTGAACGTCGCGAATCCAGCCAGAGAGTTCATGTGGGGCACGCCGGGCACCATGTTGGCCGCACTGTTCATGCATGGCTTCACCGGCCAAGATCGCTGGAAAGAACTCTACGTTAAGAACGTCGGACAACTCCTCAGTGAGCTGGTCAAAGTACAGGGCATCGACTGCTACACTTGGACGCAGGACCTTTACGGCCAAACCAGCCTCTACCTTGGCGCCGTTCACGGCTTCGCAGCGAATATTTTCTCGATCATCAAAGGCCGCGAGCTGCTCGATGCGGAAACGGTTTCGCTCGTAGCACAATTGGCCGCCGACACGCTTGCGCGAACCGCAACTGCTGACGACACTTGCGCCAATTGGCCGCCTGACGTACGCGGTGGCGGACTTCTTGTGCAGCACTGCCACGGCGCTCCCGGCATGATCACCTGTCTTGCCGCAGTGCCGGCTGGCACCAATCAGGATTTTGATCGATTGCTTACCAACGGCGGCGAGCTCATTTGGAAAGCGAGCCCGTTATCCAAAGGTTCGAACCTCTGCCACGGCACCGCTGGCAACGGTTACGCGTTTCTCAAACTCCATCAACGCACGGGCGAATCATTTTGGCTCGCACGCGCCCGCGCGTTCGCGATGCACGCGATCGGGCAGTGGGAGCGTCATACCAGACAGTACGGACACATGAGATATTCCTTGTGGACGGGTGATCTGGGTTTGGCTGTTTATTTGTGGGACTGCATTCACGGAAATGCGAGCTTTCCGACAATGGATGTTTTCTAGAATCACATGCCCTCACCCCTACCCTCTCCCATCGGAATGGGCGAGGGGGTCTGAAACTCGGTGAACAAGTCCGAGTCCTCTCGGCTGCGAAAGCGGGAAAGGGCGGAGGGTGAGGGCAAGAATCTATTGTCGGTCCAAGCTGAAGTGCGATTCCCAATGGTACTAACACCACCAGAATCCATCGTCACCACACGGCTCATTCTACGCAAGCCTCGCCTATCCGACGCCGACTACATCTTCGACAACTACGCGGGAAGGGATTTTGCGGCGCTACATCATTCACCCGAATGCTTCGCCTGAGCCTCGTGAGGTTCTTGTCTACGCCAGCCACCAATCTTCCAGAAGAGACCGCACTTTGATCGACTGGCTCGGATATCTTGTCTTGGCCGCGACCGCCTTTTGCGCTTCGTCGATCGGGGCCATTGCCGGCTCGGGCAGCACGGCGATCCTGTTGCCTGTGCTCTCGGTCTTTGTCGGAGTGCGCGAAGCGCTGCCGATCTTGACGATCGCCAACCTCGCCTCAAATCTGGGTCGCGTCTGGTTCAACCGCAAGGAAATTTCGCTCCCGGTGGTTGGCTGGTTTTCCCTTGGCTCAATCCCGCTCGCGCTGGCAGGGAGCTGGCTTTTCGTCGTAACGCCTCCGGTCGTATTGATGCGTATCTTGGGCGGATTTCTGCTCGTGATCGTGATCTGGCACCGTCTCAGGCCGCTCCCGCCAAAATTCGAATCCGCCAAACTGTTTGCTCCGCTAGGCGCCGTGTTCGGCCTCTTGAACGGACTGCTCGAAGGCGTCGGCCCGTTGATGGCGCCGTTTTTTCTCGCCTTTGGATTGATACGAGGCTCTTATATCGGCACCGACGCATTGGCTACAACTGTAATGCAAATCGCCAAGCTCGGCGTCCTCGGCGGCGCCAACGTCATTGGCGAAACGACGCTGCTTATCGGACTAATCCTTGTGCCGTTTATGCTCGCCGGCGCGTTTGCCGGTAAGAAGGTTCTCGACCGCGTGTCAGAGAGACTGTTCGTCACAATCATTGACGTCACCCTGCTCATCGCTGCCGTGAATTTCTTGTTCGTCAGATGATACTTTGCGGACGGAGCCGACAAACTGATAGACTGTAGTCCAAATGACGATTAACGCCGTCATATTTGACCTCTTCGGCACCATCGTCGACGGCTTCGCCGCAGCGTCCGCCGGCTACCAGGAACAATTTGCCGCAGCTCTCGGCATTCCGAACGACGAACTTTCACAACGCTGGCGCCAGCTCACCGACCGGCGCACGTTAGGTGAATTCCAAACCGTTGAGGAAAGCATCGAACAGGTGTGTGGCCTGCTTGGCGCAACGATAACGGCGGAACAGATGATGAAGGCCGTTGAAGTCCGTCTAAGACTGACCCGCGCCGCGTTAACACCAAAGGCGGATGCGATCGGCACGTTCAAGAACTTAAGGGCGAACGGCCTCAAGATCGGCCTGCTCAGCAACTGCTCGATAGAGATCCCCATCGTGTGGCCGGAGACGGTGTTCGCCGCTTGGTTCGACTCGACCGTTTTTTCAGCCCGCGAGCGGATCAAGAAACCCGCCCGGGAGATTTATCATATCGCGTGCAATCGTCTGGACGTCGCCCCTGGAGATTGCCTCTACGTCGCCGACGGCGAAAACTTTGAGCTTGCGGCGGCAAAAGAAGTCGGCATGCAGCCGGTGCTGATCAAGTCATCCGAATCGCACAGCGAAGTGCGCCGCGAGGCGCGGGAGTGGCAGGGGCCGGTCATTTCTACGTTGGCACAGGTGATTGGGTACACGAACTCTCACAAGGTTTAGCCCATGGGTATGACGACAGCGGTCAGGAAAAGAGCGCAGCGCTTAGAAGCGGACGTTAAATCCGTAGACCGCAACATTCGGTTCATCACTCCCGAGTTTTTGAAGACGTTCACTTTGGAGTAACTGGCGCGCCCATTTCAATGATCGAACAGTTGCGCTCGCCATCAAATCTCGACTGGCTCCGTTTGCGCCAGGCACTCTGGCCGCATTGCTCGGGCGCCGAACATGAAACCGAAATGGCTCGCTTTGTCGCGGAACCCGAGAGATACGCCCAGTTCATTTTCTACACAGACAATCGGCAAGCCGTTGGTTTCGTCGAGGCGTCGATTCGATCCGATTATGTAAACGGAACCGAATCCTCACCCGTAGCGTTCTTAGAGGGCCTGTACGTCGTCCCGAAGCACCGGTCTCAAGGCGTGGCTAGACGCCTGGTTGGAACTGTTGCCGAGTGGGCTAAATCGCGCGGATGTTCAGAACTAGCCTCCGATGTACTCTTCGACAACGAAGTGAGCCATGCCGTCCACAAGGCGCTCGGTTTCGAGGAAACCGAGCGGGTAGTCTTCTATCGGAAACACCTCAGTTAAAACGATGTGAATGTAAAACTCTAAACAGCAACTAAGCCTGGCCCAAACTCAACACTGCGGCGATGACTGAGAATACAATTGTTCTCGATGCCATGGGTGTGATCTATGCATCGTCCGACGACGTAGCGGAGCTCCTGGTTCCATTTGTCATCAAGGCCGGCGGCATTAAAGACCTTGAAGAAATTGCACGTCAGTATACCTTGGCGAGTCTTGGTAAACAGGATGCCGAGATGCCGTCCTATGCGTCATGCGAGTGTTCACTCGGCTCAATGAGCAAAGTCGCAAACGCTGGGCCGAACTTATCTCGGACTACGGTTCCACCCGCGATGTCATGGCAGTAACTGCTCGTCCGCGGGGCGGTGACGATTCGGAGCTTATCCTGACTTCTATTGTAAGCGGTGTGCGAACAGAAACCGCTCTCATCCGTATGCAGAACCACGGCAACTGGTCGAGTTTTTGGAACGTCAATGAATTCTAAGGACACCAATCACAACAGATCCATATTTTTCGACCTCGACGGCACGCTGACCGATCCGCGCGAGGGGATCGTGCGTTGCATCGCGCACGCACTGGAGCAGCTCGGTCGGAAGAGTCCAGCAGAACACGTATTGGAGCGCTACATCGGCCCGCCGCTATACGAGAGCTTCGCCGCGCTCCTCGACACCAAAGAACTTGGCCTTGTCAACCGTGCGGTGGAGCTATACCGGGAGCGATTCGCACTGAAAGGAATGTACGAGAACACGTTATATTCTGGCATCATCGATGCCCTGAATGATTTACAGCAGCAAAAGGCGCAGCTGTACGTCGTGACATCCAAACCGACGGTTTTCGCCGTGCCGATCGTCGAGCATTTCGGATTGCAGCAATTCTTCCAGCAAGTCTATGGCAGCGAGCTTGACGGCACACGGGTCAACAAGACGGAATTAATCTCGTGGGTACTCGAGAAAGAGAGGATTCCCCCGAGCAACGCCGTCATGGTCGGCGACCGGGAGCACGACATCAAAGGTGCGCTCGCAAACGGCGTCCGGCCGATTGGCGTGCTGTGGGGTTACGGCTCGCGGGAAGAACTGCTACGGGCCGGAGCGGTGAAACTGGTGACAACTCCAGTTTCACTCGCAATGCACATCGCGTAACTTTTCTTTCGTCAGGCTGCAGTGATCTTGTGGATCAAATCTCCCAATGTTCGCACCGCATGTTCAATCTTCTCCGACCAAGGCTGGCCACAACCTATTATGACAAAATTCTTGTAGCGCTGCTTAGCAGAGAAAATCGGACCGGGGGCGATGCTGATCTTGGCCTGGCGCGCTCTGCGATGAAGATCGAGTGAATCCACCAAGCGCGGCAGCTCGACCCGGAGAACATAACCTCCTTGGGGCCGAGTCACTTTGGTTCCCGCGGGAAAGTAGCGGCCAATCGCATGGCTCATCTGCTGCACTTGCGTCATCAAGGCACGACGAAGTTTTCTCAAATAGCGATCGTAGCCGCCGCTCCGTAAAAATTCAGCAACCGCCATCTGCGGCGCGCAATTCCACGACCAAAGAAAGATTCATTCCCGTAGAACCGTGGACAGGCACCGAATGGAACGGCAACCGAGAGCTAAAGATGCCCAAGGTCGATGAAACCTATCGGCATCGAAACGCCACCTATCACATCAAGGGGCCGATCGAATGGAAGCACTTGGCGACAGGTGAACTCGTCACCGCATATGAACGGATCAATCCCGGTGCGGACGGCGTCAAGCATCAGATCTTCACCATCAACGAAGACAAGAACGGCCTGGGCCGGCTCTTCGACGGCCGGCCGCATCGCGACACCAGGACATCCTCGGGCGGGCTAAAGTTTCCCCTCGGTCTTTGGCGTGAGGGGGAGACGCGAACGTTCCATTACAGAGTCTGGGATTCATCCAAAGAAACCGGACGGACCGAGACTCTCACGATCCAAAAGATCGATTTCGTCTATCAAAACGATCCCCAATGCTTGGAGTTTGGCTGGTCCGTGAGTGAACAAATTCGCAGCAAAACAGTGACCCATGAGCGGCAAACCTATACTTATTGCCCCGGCAAAAGCATGATCAATCAAATTCGCCACTGAGACGGATGATCAGCAACCAGCAGCACATTATTTGGGACTGGAACGGGTAGCGCACCGCTATCACTCGCATCGGCGGCTGGAACAGAGCGGCAGACCGGTTATCGACTCCCTAAGCGAACAGCTTCTCGAAACACAAATCATTTCTGCTTTTTCTACGCTTTAATTCCCGACGCGACTAGCGCCGGCATTGGCAAATGCACGACATCGCCTTTTTGGTATTTCGCCAATTCCGCACGCATGGCGTTGCGGATTTTATCGAGCACTACTGGCTTTTGCGCGCGCAGTAGTCCAGCTGTGCGCACCGTGCAGTCTTTCATGACAGCAAATAAGCCGTCGCCTGCGGGTAAGCGCCAGGTCTGTTTAACCTTCGTCACCGTCGGCGATTAAAACCCAGCCGCTAACAAGCCGGTCTTGCATTCTTCTGGGTCGCTGTAGAAAAAGAAAGGCGGCCCCTCGGGGAGTTCAACGCGCGGCTCGCCGAACTGTTCCACCGCGCGCAGCACGATGCCAAACCCGATAGTTTCCTCAGGCGGGCACCAGACAGAAAACGCGAAACGACCGCCGCCGCGCACCACGCGATGTGCCTCCGCCAACGCTTTCTCGGGTTGGCCCAGGTGAAGTATACCGAAATTCATCACCGCTGCGTCGAACAAACCATTGCCGAAAGGCAAATCTTCAGCGTCGCCCTCGCGACAATCTACGCCCGCATGTAACTTCTGCGCCTGCTCTATCATGGCCGCCGAAAAATCCACGCCCGCTACCAGCGCTTGACGCTTTGCGGCGGCGGCTGCGACGTAACCTGGACCGCTGGCAATGTCGAGCAATTTCATGCCCTTCTTCAATTTCACCGCGTCTAACAATGGTTCGATAGCTTGAGACGTCAAGCTGCCGAAGGCAGCGTGGTAGCCCGCAGGAATTTCCTCCCAACCATGATGTTCAAAAGCCCGAAACTGTTTTTCCGGTTCAAGAATCATAAAGCGCGTTTCTTTACTCACTTTCTAACTTGACGGTTTCAACCAGTTAAGCACAGGTGTTGACCGATTTCGAATCGGCTTGACGCTTGCGTGGGTTTTCTCTAACACTACCCCGAAACGGGGGAGTGAATATTCATTCTCCACGCGCAAGCGTAATCTCATGGATCGTATCACTCTTGATTTTTTCGGCTCGCAGCACACCGGTCGCAGCAAGATCGATTTCAAATTGCCGTCGGCCTTTCTGTTTTACGACGACACCATATTCGCTGCGCGCCGTTTCGAGCGAGACATAGCCGGAGCGCACGTCTGCTAAAACTTTCTTCGGATCGCGCTCCAACGGATTCCAAAATCCGCCGCCGCCGCCGACTTCAACCAAGAAACCCTCACCCGCATCGAGCATGACGATGCCCGGCGTCTTACCGGTCTTCATGGTTTCCGTCGAACCATCATTCCGCACCACCGTGAAGCGATTGGCCAGCGCCGGCTTGCCACCGTGCAAGCCCCACGGCGGACAGAGCGCTCGCTCCATCGCCGACAGCACGCTGCCGCGCGAGATCAAGCGCACCTCTTGAGCCACGCCCAGGCCGCCGCGAAATTTTCCTGGCCCGCCCGAGTCTTGGCGTAGTGTACGATGCACCACGAAGATCGGCGCTTTGCCTTCGCCGGCTTCCACCGGCGTATTGTGTGTGTCGCCGTCGTTGATACAAAACGTCGCGTTCTGGCCATCGCGATCGTGCAGCGCGCCCCAACCACCGCCGGAAAGCAGTGGCGGGAAATGAAACGACCGGCCAGTTTTCGGATCGAGACCAAAGGTACGCATGGCGGCAAGATCAGCATGATGCCCCGCCAGCACGTTGTCGGGGCAAGCCTGTGACAGTGCTTTGAAGATCGTGTCCGCTACCGTCATTGGCACAGTCATCCAAGTGCGCACCGGCGCGGGCTTCATGGCGCTGACAACTCTGCCAGGCGGAAGAATAATCTTCAGAGGTTGAAACGAACCTTCGTTAATCGGTAACAACAACGGCGTCGTTAGAAATTTAAACGCCACTTCCGACGCCGAGCGTCCCGCCGTCGCGCCGGAATTGTACGGCCCCGCGACCTGAGGACTCACACCGCTCAAGTCGACGGTCATTTCCTCGCCCCGCACCTCGACGCGGACTTTGATCGGGATATGCTTGCCGATATTGACGCCGTCGTCGTCCATGAACGACTCGGCTTCGTAGCTGCCATCGGGAATCTTTGCCACCGCCGCGCGCGCGAGCTTCTCGCTTTGATCGAAGATCAGTTTGATGCTCTCTTTGAAGGTCTCGGCGCCGTAGCGCTCGATCAAGTGCGTCACGCGCCGCTCGCCGGTGCGGATCGCCGCGATCTGGGCGCGGAAGTCGCCCATGGCGAGATGGGGCAGCCGGCAGTTGTTGCCAATAATCGCGGTGATCTCTTGGTCCTGCTCACCGCCTTTGAATATTTTCACGAAGGGCATCTGCAACCCTTCGGAGAAAAGATCGCGCGTCACCGCGCCGAGGACGCCGCCGACGTCCTGCCAGTGGCCCATGGACGACGAGAACGCGATGAGCTCGCCGTCGTGAAAGATCGGCAGCGAGAAAATCATATGGTTCAAATGGCTGCCCATCACCTGCGGATCGTTGGTGAGCAGAATATCGCCGGGGTGAATATTCTCTTTGCCCCAGTGCCTGAGCTTAGCCTTGATGGCGTCAGACAAGCCGCGAATGAACATCGGCAGGCCGAGGCCTATCGAAATCGTGTTGCCGTCGGCGTCGAACAGCCCGACGGTGAAATCCTCCGCCTCGTAGATGATCATGTTATAGGCGGTGCGCATGAGATTGGACTTCATCTCATCAGTGATCGCCACCACCGAGCTGCGAATCACCTCCGCGGTGAACGGGTCCACCGCGCTACGCGCGGGATTAGAAATTCCAGATTCCATATTCCAGATTTTCCTTCCCCACTCCGGCTAATTTGGAATCTGTAATTTGGAATTTGCAATGGCGGCGCGTCGCAAACCGTTTGTCGCCGCCATATCCAACTCAAAGCGCCGTCCTACTTGCGTGATTGCCACGCCGTAATCGCGCCGCGCCGCATCGACCGACACGTACCCAGAGCGCACGTCAGCTAAGACCTGTTCCGCCGCACGCTCTCTGGGATTCCAAAATCCACCGCCGCCGCCGGTCTCGATGGTAAAGCTGTCGCCGTTGTCGATCTCCGTCGGGTGAATCTTGCCGGTTTCAAAGGTTTTGACCGAGCCGTCTTTGTGCGTGATAAAAATTTGATTCGCCAGCGCGTCCTTACCATCGTGCAATCCCCATGGCGCGCAAAGTGTGCGCTCGACGTGGGCATGAATCGTCGCGCGCCGGCGCATGCGCACTTCGTTCGACACGCCGAGGCCGCCGCGAAACTTGCCCGGCCCGCCGGAGTCCTGGCGCAGCGAGCGGTGCTCGACGATGATCGGGTTCTTCGCTTCAGTGGCTTCCACCGGCGCGTTGTGGGTGTCGCCGTCGTTTAAGCACACCGTCGCGTTCTTGCCGTCTTCGTCGTGCTTGGCGCCCCAGCCGCCGCCGGGGTGGCCGATGTGCGACCAGAAAAAGCGCCCGGTTTCAGGATCAAAGCCATGCGGGTTCACCGTGCAGAGATCGGCATAGTGCCCAGCCATCGTGCGCTCCGGGCAGGCTGGCGCGAGCGCTCGAAAGAGTGTGTCACACACGGTCATCGGCACGGTCATCCACACCCGCACCGGCGCCGGTTTCACCGCGCTGATCACCCGTCCCAGCGGAAGAATGATCTTCAGAGGGCGAAAGGAGCCATCGTTGATGGGCATCAGCGTCGGCGAGGTGATGCACTTGAAGACTACTTCCGCAGCCGACCGCCCCGCGGTGACACCGGAATTGTAATAGCCCGACACCTGCGGGCTCACGTTGCTGAGATCGATGGTCATCTGGTCGCCTTGGACCTCGACACGGACGCGAATCGGAATATGCTTAAGGTGATTGACGCCGTCGTCGTCCATGAACGACTCGGCTTCATAGACACCGTCGGGAATCTGCCGCACCGCGGCGCGGGCGAGCTTTTCGCTCTGGTCGTAAATCAGTTGAATACTGTCTTTGAACGCCTGATTGCCGTAGCGCTTCAAAATATTCATGACACGCCGCTCACCGGTGCGGATCGACGCGAGCTGCGCGCGCATGTCGCCCATGGCGCGCTCCGGCACGCGCACATTGGCTTTGATGATCGCGGTGATCTCAGGGTTCTCCACGCCCTCGCGGAAATGCTTCACGAACGGCATCTGCAAGCCCTCGGAAAAAATATCCCGCGTCACGCCGCCCAACTGACCGCCGATGTCCTGCCAATGCGCCATCGACGACGAGAACGCCACCAGCTCGCCGTCGTTGAAGATCGGCAGCGTGTAGATCATGTGATTTAAGTGGCTACCCATGATGTAGCTGTCGTTGGTGAGGAGGATATCGCCGGGCTTGATATTGTCCTTGCCCCAATGGGCGACTTTCGATTTGATCGCGTCCGACAACCCACGCACGAACATCGGCAAGCCAAGGCCGATGGAGATCGTATTACCGTCGGCATCGAACAGCCCGACGGTGAAATCCTCCGCCTCGTAGATAATCGTATGATACGCCGTACGCATCAGATTGGTCTTCATCTCTTGGGTGATGGCGACCAGTGCGCTGCGGATGACTTCCGCCGTGAAGGCGTCGACCGCGCTAGCGGCCGGATTCGAGATTCCAGATTTCATATTCCAAATTCCAGATTAGTTACTTCGTATTGCAGAGCTGCACGCCAGGTCAGATGCCAATCCGATATTCCATGACGACAATCTGGAATATGAAATTTGGCATCTGAGATTCGTCATTGGGCGTTGCCAAGCGCAATGATGAGATACCCAAACTCATTCACGGTCACTCTATCTCCCGGCTCCACAACCGTCGTCGAAGCCACCTCTTCAATAATTGCGGGACCTTGAATGACGTTGCCGGCCAGCAACTTCGCGCGATCGAAAACCGGTGCGCTGACTGCGCCGGTGCCTTCGAAAATTACTTTGCGCTCACCGCGCCGCGAATCCTGTGGAGGCGTAGCATCACCATTCGCAATGCGCGGTAACTCCGGCTTGTTCAACCGGCCAATGGCCGAGACGCGCAGGCTGACGATATCGGCCGATTCTTCCGGTGCGCTGTGGCTATAGCGTAAATCATGGGCTTCGTCGAAGCGGCGCTTCACTTCGGCGCGCGCATCCTCACTGCCGACATTCGCTGGCATGCTTACCGCCACGGCGTGCTCTTGGCCGACGTAGCGCATGTCCGCCGCGCGCTCGAAGGCAATGCGGTCGACAGGAATGCCGGAGTCGAGCAGCGCTTTGCGTCCTTCGTCTTCAAGGGATTTGAATTGCGCCTCCAGCTCGCTCATCGCGAGATCGTCCATGCGCTCGAACAGCGTCTGCACATAGTCGCGGCGCAAATCCGCCATGAGCATGCCCAGCGCGGAAAAATGGCCCGGCGCATTGGGAACAATGATTTTGCCGATGGATAATTCTTTTGCCACCGATGCCGAGTGCAGCGGCCCGCCGCCGCCATAGGCGACCAACGTGAAATCGCGCGGATCGAGGCCGCGCTCCAGCGTCACATGGCGCACGGCATTGGCCATTGCCGAAGTGGCCACTTGCAACATGCCGGACGCCGCGCGTTCCAAAGTCACATTCAATGGTTTCGCCAGACGATCGTTCAGCGCTCGTTCCGCAGCACCGCGATCCAAGCGCATCTCCCCGCCGAGAAACATCTCCGGCGAAAGACGCCCAAGTATCACATTGGCATCCGTCACCGTTGGCTCAGTGCCACCGCACCCATAGCTCGCCGGGCCCGGCTCCGCGCCAGCGCTCTTCGGTCCAACATGTAGGCCGCCGCCTTCGTCAAGATACGCAATGCTACCACCACCGGTGCCGACTTCGACGATGTCCAGCACTGGAATACGGATCGCCAAACCTTCGTTGTAGCCGCCGATGAAATAATCCGGTGACAAGCTCGGCTCACCGCGCCGAATCACGCACGCCTTGGCCGTCGTGCCGCCCATGTCGAAGGCGATAGCCGCTTCGAGATCGAGTACCTCGCAGAGCGCCATGGTGCCGACGACGCCGCCCGCCGGCCCCGACTCCATCATTTGAATGCACTGGCGGCGCGCCAGCTCGACCTCGGACAGACCACCGTTGGACTGCATAATCATCAAGTTACCAGCGAATTTCTTATCATGCAGCCGCCGTTCCAAGTCGCCCAAATACTGGCTCACCTTGGGCCCGACGTAAGCGTTAGCCGCTACCGTCGACGTGCGCTCGTACTCACGATATTCACGCGACAATTCATGGGACACGCTAACAAATAATTTGGGATTGGCTTCCAGCAAGATCTCGCGCATGCGCAGCTCATGCTGCGGTGCGCGATAAGAGTGAAGAAACAAAACCGCGACGGCCTCGAACTCTTCTTCTTTGAGAATCCGCGCCACCTCGCGCGCTTCAGCATCATCAAACGGCGTGCGCACCGAGCCATCGGCAAGCATCCGCTCGGCAACTTCGAAGATATCTTCCCGCGGCACCAGCGGCCGGTGCTTGCGGAAGCGCGGATTGAACGACTCCGGTCGATTGATCCGACCGATTTCGTAAACGTCGCGAAACCCTTTGGTCGTCACAAGCGCGGTCTTGGCACCCTTGCGCTCGATCACCGCGTTGATGACCACTGTCGACCCGTGAATCAGTGTCGTTGTCTCGGGGAAACGAACCGATCCTTTGATCAATCCATCCAACACGCCACGCGCCAACTCCGCCGGCGTCGACAAAGTCTTTGCAAGGGACACGCCACCCTGGCGCTCATCGAAGACGACTACGTCTGTGAATGTACCACCGATGTCGACTGCAACTCGCATTTCTTCGCTCCGCTTAGAATTACAAATTCCACATTACAGATTCCAAATTGCTTCGCGTCGAAGAATTTCTCGCTTAAACGGAGGATCTTGAATCTGAAATTTGGAATCGCGCGCCAACGGGCGCGCTACCCGCATCGATGATTCGCCAGAAATTCCCCGAGCCACTTGTTCCACACCAGATCGATCTCGTGCAACGCTGCGGCATAGCCTTCGGCACCGCCTTGCACCAACGCAGCAACCCGGAGATCGACTTCCGCCAAGTGCGGATCGGCGCAGAAATTATCACGCACGACGACCAAACCCTCGTTCGAGAGCGACGTTATGACCTTGTCAAGCTCTTCGTTGCTGATATTCGAGCGACGCAGCAAAGCCATTAACTCGCTCATGAAACAAGCTTTCCCATTGCGGCCACGCAACGCTTTCAAAACAATAACTTTGATATCGACAGCAGTCGAGCTCGAACTCTTGCTCATAGCTTAATCTGGAATTTGAAATCTGGAATTTGAAATCCCAACCGCCGTCACGGCACTTTGTACCCCAACTCCTTTGCCACCTCGCGCGCAATTCGGTCGTCGGCAATCTCTTCGAACGTAACCTTACGATCAGTGAACTGACCCGCGGCTTGCAGCGACTTGATGATCAAATCCATCCCCTCGCGCGTCGGCACGCCGCTGCCACTGACAGTTTGCTTCAAAGCTTCGAACGTGTCTTCGGCGGCTTCTTTATCGACCTGCAAGTATTTCAGGATCAACGCCGTGGTCCTTTCCTTGGAACGTAGGATTTCCTGTTTCGCAAGCTGCATGCCGCGCAGCACACGCTTGACCTCGTCGGGGCGATTACGAATCGTCGAGAGCATGGTGGTCAAGCCGCCGAGCGGCATCTTCACGCGGGAACCGACGTCGAGCACTTCGCGAAACTTCTTTCGTTTAGCGTAAAAATCGAACGGTGGATTGAAGATTGCCGCATCCACGGTTCCGGACTCCAAAGCCGGCAACTGCTGCGGCCCGCCCAAAACCACATAGGCGAAGTTCTTAGGGTTCTCACCAGCCCCTTCAAGGGCGATCTGTAGCGCAACGTGGGAGGTGCCACCCAATCCGGTGATGCCGATCTTCTTGCCGCGCAGGTCGCGCAGGTTCTGAATCTCGGGCCGCGCCATCAGCGAATAAATCAATTGATCCGAAGCGAACCAGACGCCGCGCGACTGCATGCCGCGCAGCGTCGCGCTCACCGACGCGGGACCCACGCCGGAAAAATATTGAATCTCGTTCGCCATCAGCGCCATGTTGCCGACCTGCGAGCGGATCTGCACAATCTCGACGTGCAAGCCCTGCTCTTCGAAGATCTTCCATTGAATGCCGCCGTAAAGTGCTACGCAGCAAATGCCGCCGCTCGGATAGGCAATGCGCACGCGGGTTAGCTTCTCCTGGGCTCCCGCTGGCGCAAGCGCCGCCCCAATCAACCACCCTGCCAGCACAATTGCGAGTTTTAGACTCATCGCCAAATCTCCGCGCCCATTTCGGACTCTGAACATTTTCAATTTTCCATTGTCCATTTTTCAATTTTTGTATCTTTTGCCCATTTCGTCAAAAAATCTCTCGTTCTCTAACTTCTGCAGCAAGCTCAGGTCGACAAATTGCTCGGGTTTGGCCGTCTTGCCCTGCGGCATCTGCGCTGCCGACATGTCGACCAGGTTCTGAATGCCTTTCATGGTCGGATAGGGTTTTCTCGGCGTGCGCTTCAAATAATGCTGGTAGGAATATTCGAGCACTTCCACATCGTTGGTTCGCATGTATTTAGCAAGGCTCTTGATCGTCGCGTCGATGCGCCCGGCGCCCATCGCCACCAACCGTTCGGGCCCTGTCCCTGTCGGCACAAGTGTGACGTCTTTCGGATCGATGTTAACGCGCTTGAATAAAATCAACGCCGCGTTGTGCGTCGCCGAGCCAAAACCGCTGATGCCGAAGCGCTTGCCTTTTACCTGCTCGATGCGGGTCATCGTACCGAGCCGGGCCTGCACCGTCTGGTCGCAGGCGTTCGCCACTGAGGCGACGAGAACAATATCGTGGCCCTGCAAACCAGCAATGATCACGTTGCCAACGGTTACAATCGGCGGATCGCCAGCAGTCAGTGCCTGGATCGACAAAGTTCGCGGTGCGGCGTAATTGACGCACCCTTCCCGCTTTCACGGTTTCCTCACATCGTCTTCAGGTATTCAATCAACGCGTCTTTGTCTTTAGCCGGCAAGTCAGTACCAAACTCGTGGCCTTGGTTGCTGCTGGCGCGCTCGTTGACGTCGAATTTGGTACCGACCCTTTTCGCCTCGTCGCCCTCGACAACAAAGCCGACGTTAACCAAATCGTAGACGTCATGGCCGCGATAAAAAACCTTGGGTCTCTCGTTCACCGGCTTTAGTAGATCGCGCAGGGTTGGCACCGAGCCATTATGCAAATAGGGCGCACGCAGCCAAATGCCGTCAAGGAAGGCAGCGATGTAACCGCTCGGCTCGTTCTCCACCAAACCCTTGCGCTCGATGCCGAAGCTGCGAACAACTTTGTTCGACTCGATGGCTGCCTGCTTACTCCAAGTAGCCAACCGTTCTTTGTCGGTGCCAACTTCAGCGATCGGTATCCGTGTGCCGGTGCGCTCGCTGCGATGGCAGCGCCCACAGTTGTTGTCAAAGACAGCTTTACCAGCGTCTGCGAGCGGCTGATTTATCGGGAAAGGATACTTAGGCGCCTGCAGCCCGCCCAGATATTCGACTAGCCAATCGACCTCCTTTAGAAACGCCGTGCGATCTTTGGGCGCCGCTCCGAGTAGTCCCAATGCGGAATCGATGATAACCGAATAGGCATCGTGGCTGTCACCGGCAAGATTCATCAAATGGCCCTTCTCGGGCACATACTTTTTCAGATTCCACACTGACGGCATGTCCGTCGGGCCAATACTGTTGTCCATCGGCTGGTTGAGCATGAAATATTTTGTCAAGTTCATCGCATCGTCGCGGCCGCGGCCCCAGAGCGGAAATTCTTTGTGATAGACCCACTTGAACTGCGCCTCCCGCTCCAGCAGCCGCTTCTTGGTGATTGGAATCAGAATGAAGCGATAGATCAGCCGGTCGATGAACGGCAATTTGTAGACCAGATCGATCTCGCTCAAAATGTCTTTCGCGTTGAAACGCGGGTCCTTGGCGCAATCGACGATAAAACGAAAGAAGGCCTGCAGATTCAGCGTGTGATTGGGCCCAGCGACGACAAAAGTAGGATTCTCGTTTAGACCCCTACGATAGCTCGCCGTATGGCAGGCCGCACAATTGTTGGCCACGCGGGGAAAGCCGATGACTTTTTTGGTAAAGCCGATGGGCATCTCTTGCCCTTGCTCCCAGTTAACCCCGAGCGCGGCATAGCCGCCCGGGCCCGGGAGTTTTTCCGGGAACATACGCGGCAAAACAAACCAGATCCAATAGGGAATGCCGGCGTCGTTTTCCGCACCAATGGAACCGTACTTAAACCGCATCTCGGGCGACGCGGTCACCCAATCGGGCTGTGGCTCTTCGCGGAAAAACTTGTGCCAACCGAAGAGCGCACCGACGGCCACCAAGATTAACAAAAACGCCAAGTAATATTTCCAACGCGATCGCTTCCCCGCCATCGTTGCTCCCAAGTATGTCCAAGCACCCGCTAGAACGTTTTCAAATACTCCACCAAGGCCTCTTTCTCCGCGGCCAATAGCTCGGTCCCGTAGGCCTTTCCCTCGTGTCCCCGATTCGAATTGCCCGGTTGAGCGGTATCGTAGAGAAAATACTTTCGGTTCGCCTCGGCACTCACGTTAGAAACGAAGCCGAGATTCTTTTGATCGTAAACATCATAGCCGCGGTAAAACGTCTTGGGGCGTTTCGCGCTGGGCTCCAACAGGTCACGGACCGTTGGCACCGAGCCGTTGTGCAGATAGGGGGCGCGCAGCCACAGCCCGTCCAACGGGCTATTGGCGTAGCCGAAGGTTTTACGAAAGTGACTGAAGCGTTCATCGCCGTAACCGGCAAAGATGAGATTTTGATTGACTGCGACTTCGTAGGTGTAGGAGTCCAAACGACGCTCATCGGTGCCAATTTCAGCGATCGGCACTACTTTACCGACATACTCACCGCGGAAGTCTTTGCCATCGGCGCCATGACAACCGGCGCAATATTTTTTGTAAATCGGCGCACCCTGATCGGCCAAAGCTTTGTCGATTTTGAAAGGAAAGGGGTCGGCCGGCAAATTGCGCAGCCAATCGGCAACTCGCTTTAAACTTTGGCGATCCCCGGTGGGCGGGGTGATCCCAGTGCCCATGGCAGCACTCCGATTGCGTTCTTCCAACGAGACGTTGTTGCCGTCCCAGTGGAGATTCATTTTCATGCTTTCCCGCTGACCTTGATTCCAAATAGATGGGAAATCCGTCGTCCCGATGGTTTCTTTGGGCGACAGTTGCTCGGGAGGAAAATTGAAATAAGCCTTGAGGGGATTGAAGGTATCCACCCGTCCCGGGCCCCATTCTGGCTGCTGCTTGATAAAATCTAAGCGATCGCGCAGCGTCAGAATACGCTCCCGCATGTAGTAGATCCCGTAGAAGCGCAGCACCAACCGATCGAGCAGCGGCAACCGGCCAACCCCCTCTCGTTTTCGAATGACGTCGATTTGGCGCAAAATATCCTGCGGCGTGAAACGGCGGTCTTCACCAGTGGCGAAGAGAAAGCGCATGAAGCCGCGAAAATCGAAAGTGTTGGCGGGCATGGCGGCATAGACCCTCGGCTCACTTTGTGCGGTCTCACGCACGGTACCGGCATGGCAGAAAGCGCAGTTGAGCCAAACCACATCGAAACCGAGATAGCGCCGCTGCGACATGCCGACCGGGAGCTCCTTGCCCTTCTCAAAAACAAAGCCCACCGACTGCCAACCCTCTTGACGGTTGGGCAATTTGTCCTTGAACAGCTCCGGTAGCGCGCGCCAGATCCAATAGGGAATACCGAATTCATGCTCGCTGCCCAGAGAGCCGTATTTGAAATGCTCGCGGTCGTCGGCATATTGCACCGGTACATCGGCAGCAAACCGACCGAGCGAGTAGGCAGCGGCGATGGTTGCTAGAATCGCCAGGCCCACCGACAGAAGGCCTAAGCGGTAGAGAAAACGTTGCAGTCGCGACATCAGGTTGTGCCTCCGTCATGGCAGCAAGTTGTCAAGTCGACGGTGAGGAAATGATTTGCCGCCACAACCCTCGTGGCGGGCATGCTAAAATTTCAAGGCGAAATCGATCAACCGTTTCTTGTCCCAATAGACTTTGCCGAGATAAGGCTTCGGCTCGATCTCGCGCATTTCATCGCGAATCCACTGCGCGATCACCGAGGTGTCCGAGTAGTCGAGAACAATGCATTCCTTGTTATCGAGCCAGCTTGGCGCCTTGTAGACTTTGGCGATAATCGCGTTGAGACCAAAAGGCAGGATGCGATTTTTCAGTTGCCCCTTTTGCGCGTCGAAGACCTTCCCCTGCCATGCAAAGTGGCTGACGAATCTTGCAAGGTCGGCAGAATAGTTGGTACCGGGAGCGATGATCGCCGTGCCCTCGCCTTCGCCGCTAGGGATATTGCCCGCGCTACTTTTGCTGAAGAGTTCGTCGAGCTCAGCTTGGGAGAGCGTGAGGAGCTTCGCAACATCATAAGCCATGGTTCATTCCTCCTTGGTTGAGAGAGCAGATCCATCTGAACCGCGACTGCACGACCGATGATGCGTCTGTCATTGCACACCTGCTCGTCGCGCGTCAAGCAACAAGGCGACTAACGGCGTACCACCCTAATACCTGCCTTCGTTAATGCAAACAGCCTTTCCTCGCTCGTTGCACCCCTCACCCCTGCATGTTAAAAACGCTCTTAAATTCGGAGGATTTGAATGGATTTTCAGCAACTGGCGGAGAAAGCGCTCAAGGGAATCTTGCCGGAGCGCAACGAATTGCGCGAGGTTTTAAACGCGCCGGACGAGCAGCTACCCGAGATTCTGAGCGCGGCGTTCAAGGTGCGGCATCATTATTACGGCAAGCGCGTGCAGATTCACGTTTTGCAGAACGCCAAGAGCGGGCTGTGCCCGGAGGATTGTCACTATTGCTCGCAGTCTTCAGTCTCCGCTGCGCCGGTCGAAAAATATACCTTCATGTCCAAAGACAAACTGGTCGAAGCGGCGCGCAACGCCAAGGCGGCCGGTGCGGTGCGTTTTTGCATCGTCAACAGCGGCCGCGGGCCGACTAACAAGGAAATAGACGAGATCACCGACGCGGTACGCGAGATTCGCACTGAGACCGGCATGAACATTTGTTGTTCGCTCGGTTTGATGAACGACGACAAAACCCAGAAGCTTGCCGAGGCCGGCGTCGGCCGGGTCAACCACAATTTGAACACCAGCCGCGAGCATCACGCCGACGTTGTCACCACCCACACCTATGACGACCGGGTATCGACGATTGAAAGCGTCAAGCGCGCCGGCATCGGCACTTGCTCTGGTGGCATTATTGGCATGGGCGAAAGCGACGACGACATCATCAATCTCGCCATGACACTTCGGGCCATGGGCATCGACTCCATACCGGTTAATTTTCTAAACTCGATTCCGAAAACCCCCTTTGCGAAATTGCAGGAACTAACGCCGCAGCGCTGCTTGAAAACACTCTGCCTATTTCGTTTCGTCAATCCGAACAAAGAGATTCGCGTTGCCGGCGGTCGCGAAGTCAATTTGCGTTCGCTGCAGCCGTTGAGCCTCTATCCGGCCAACTCGATCTTCGTCAATGGCTATTTGACTACGCCCGGTCAAGACGCCACCGATGCGCATCAGATGATCCGCGATCTGGGCTTTGAGCTCGATCAGCCGGCGGCGATCTAGTCTGTTGTTCGAGTTTCGCGTTTTGGGTTTCGGGTTTTCAAACCTGCCGCGTGTTTTGCTCGGAAACTATTGAGGCAAGCATGAGCAAACGACTTCTATCTTTTACATTGGTGTTCGCCGCAGCCACTGTTTTCGCCGCTTCAGCCGACATGCCGAAGCGCAAACCCGGGTTGTGGGAAATCAAGGTCGCCACGGGTGCCAAACAAAGCCACACCATGGAGCAATGCATCGACGAAAAAACTGACGATCTGATCAACAGCAGCATGGGCGGTCCCAGCAAACCGGATTGCAGCAAGATCGAAATGCGCCGCGATGGCGACAAATGGGTCAGCGAAGCGGTCTGCAAGATGGGCGGCAGCACGATGACAACCAAGGGCGTGTTTACCGGCAAGTACGATTCCGCCTACCGAGGCGACCTGAAAACAACTTACAATCCGCCGCTGCACGGCATGCGCGAGTCGGCGACGACCATCGACGCCAAATGGCTCGGCGCTTGCAAAGCCGGCCAAAAGCCCGGCGACATTTCCATGCCCGGCATGCCGAACATCAATATCAACGAGATGATGAAGCAGATGCCGAAAGGACGTTAAGCAGGCTCCCCCAAGGTTTGCAAAGTCCGGGTGAATCCCTTAACCTCCGGTCGCAACTCGCTAACGACCCACGTAACCAGGAGGGTTTATGAGGCCGATTCACGCTATTTCGCAGACTGTCATCGCAGCTTTCCTGCTGGCCACGACGCCGGCTTTCGTTGACGCACAAAGCACGCCGCCCCCAGCGCCGCGCGGCGATAAGCCCGCGCCCCACATGATCGAGCAGCCGACCACGGTGCCCGGGCGACCGGACATTCCCAACGCCGAAGTCGCCAAAGCTCTGCGCGGCGTGCCCTCGCCGCCGTTTCCAACCCCCGCCGACAAGCTGCAGCTTAACCAACTGAAGATGCCCAAAGGGTTCAAGATCGACGTTTATCTGAGCGGCATCCCCAACGCGCGCTCGCTGCGGCTGGGCGACAAAGGCACGGTGTTTGTCAGCAATCGCCAGCTCGACAAGGTCTACGCGATCGTCGAGCGCCATGGCAAGCGCGAAGCTAAAATCATCGCCGCTGGGCTCGACCGACCCAACGGCCTCGCCTTTCATCGCGGCACGCTCTACATCGGCGAAGGTACGAAAATTTCCAAGCTGGAAAACATCGAAGACAAAATCGACAACCCGGGCAAGCCCGTGGTGATATACGACGATCTGCCGAATCATCAATCGCACGGCTGGAAATTCATCGCCGTCGGCCCGGACAACAAGCTCTACATCAACATCGGCGCGCCTTGTAACATTTGCCTGCCACCCGAGGAAAATGCGCAAATCCGCCGCATCAATCTCGACGGCAGCGGCGCCGAAGTGTTCGCCCGCGGCGTGCGTAACTCCGTTGGCTTTGACTGGCACCCGGTTACTAAAGACATGTATTTCACCGACAACGGCCGTGATTGGCTATCGGAAGATCTGCCCGAAGATGAGCTGAACCGCGTCACCAAAGTCGGCCAGCACTTTGGCTTTCCCTATTGTCACCAGGGCAACTTCACCGACCGCGAGATGGGCTGGGGCCGCTCCTGTGACGAGTTCACGCCGCCCGTGGCGCTACTCGGCCCGCATAGCGCCGCGCTCGGCATGCGCTTTTACACCGGATCGATGTTTCCCGCCGAATATCGCAATGCCGCGTTCATCGCGCGCCACGGCTCGTGGAACCGCACCAGGAAAGTCGGCGGCGACATCGTGGTCGCCAAGTTGAACGTCGACGGCAGCGTGAAATCAGTGCAGCCGTTCATCACCGGCTTTCTCCAAAACAACGAATACTGGGGCCGGCCGGTGGACGTCCAGTTCATGAAAGATGGATCCATGCTGATCTCGGACGACTATGCCGGCGCGGTGTATCGCGTGACCTACACTGGCATGCGCACGGCAAGCCGGTAATACTTTAACGATCAAGACTGGCAATGCCGTTGCGGGGAACTTACGAAAGCGCCGGAGTTGCCCCCTTTGAAAATGGGGGATTGAGGGGGATTTTCTCTCTGTGCGCTTAAGAAAATCCCCCCCACCCCCCTTTTCCAAAGGGGGGTTACGGCTAATCGCCCTGTCGGCACTTCCTCTAATTTTCCCTCTTGCCGTCGAAAAATTCGCTTCCGCTGCCACCATCGAAGATCAACTCGCGCCGTGCACAGCCTGCCATGGCGCAAACGGCACATCGCTGCTACCGGAAACCCCTTCGCTTGGCGGCCAGCCGGCTTTTTATCTGTCAGTTCAGCTATTGATGTACCGCGAGCGCATGCGCGTGCACGAGCCAATGAACGAGATGTTGAAAGGCACTAGCGACGATCATTTGCAGCGCATGGCCGATGCGCTCTCGAAGCTGCCGGCACCACGGCCGCTAGCAGAGGCACCCGACGTTGGACGAAGCACAAAAGCGCGCGCGCTGATCGCACAGCACCGCTGCAACTTCTGCCACAATCAAGATTTCTCCGGTGAAAAAAACGCGCCGCGCCTCGCTGGCCAGCGCGAAGACTATCTCGTCAAGGCTTTGCGCGAGTACAAGAACAACAGCCGGCGCGCCTACGACACCTCGATGGCCGACGTGATGTCGGAGCTCAGCGACAGCGACATCCAAGATCTCGGGCATTATCTGGCGCGATTGCGCTAAGGGGAAGCGGGCGCGTCCATCGCACCCCTACGCTCACATCCGCGGGCAACCAACCGGCCGCCCGTGCTATTTTGCGTTCTTTGCGTTCTCTGCGGTTAAACTACCCGAACATTATTTCCATAGGCTGATCAGCGCCACGCCGCCGACGATCATCAATGCGCTGATGACGATGCGCGGCGTGACCCGCTCGACGTCGCGCAGAAACAACCAGGTCAGCAGCAAAGAGAATAGCGGCCCGGTGCTGCTGACCGGAATCACCGCCGACACTTTGCCAAGGTCGAGCGCATAGTAGATGCAGGTCATGCCGAGGCTGATCGTGATGCCGGCGGCGACAAACCACCAGAAGCATTGCCGGTTCACTTTCCAGGTCTCCTGGGTTTTCTCGACGTACCCCATGACGATCAACGAGATGACGAGCGATGAAGTCGCGGTGACCGCCGCGGCCAAGAACGGATGGGCCACCGAGGCCAAGCCAAATTTGCGCACCACCTGTGAGGCGCCTGCTAACGCCGAAGCGCCGATCGGATACCAGAGAAACATCGCCGAACCCAGGAGTTTCATCGAGCCAGTGCGCCAGGAGAGCAGTGTAATGCCGGCGATGATCATCAACGTGGCGACGACAATCGGCAGCGTCACCTGCTCGCCGAGAAAAATAATCGCCAAAATCGCGCTGAACAACGGCGTGCTGGCGCGGATCGGGTCGGTAATCGCCACGCCCAACGTATTGATGCCCTTATAGGTGAGTAAACGGGTCAACCCTGGCTGGAATAATCCAACAAGCATGAAGATCCAAGTCGTCGCTAACGCAATCTGTGCGATCGGCACGATGATCAACGCCATTGTCCAGAGGAAAACAATATTGATCAGCAATCCGAAGATCACCCCAGTTGCCGGATTGGAATGGGGCAATGCCTTTTTGGTAAAGACATTGTGCAAGGCGAACAGAAAGGCGTTCGCCAGGGCGAACAGCTCCGGTGGAATAGAACTCATCGCGCCGGATGTTCGGCAAGAATCACATCCGCCGCCTTCTCGCCGATCATGTAGACAGCACTGACGATGAAAAACCCCGGGATGCGCGGAAACACCGATGCGTCTACGACCCGCAGGCCTTGCGTGCCATGGACGCGAAAGTCGCTGGTGAGCACGCCGCCGGTTTCACGCGCGCCGATCGGACAGGTGCAAGAAGCGTGGTGCCCCCAAGCGTTGTTGCGCACGAAGTCACGCAGTTCTTCATCGCTGCGAACTCGTTCACCCGGCAACTCTTCTTGAACAATCGCGCCTTGGTTTTTTAGATCGGCCGTCATACCGCGGACAAACTTGATGCCTTCCACGACCGCATCGAGATCCTCGCCGGCGCGGTCGCTACCTTCATCAAAGTAGCGAAAGTTGATGTCGGGCGGATCCCGTGGATCGGCCGAGCGCAAAGTAACGTTCCCGGCGTTGTTCTTGGTATGCGCTTTCAGAACGATCCAGCTCAAGTAGTTCTTGTGCCGTCGCGGTGTTTTTGATTCAGAGCGTGTTCGCCGCGCTGCTCGGCTGCGCCCTCGGCGCAGCCCTCGGCGTCGGGCTGCAAGTCGTCGTTCCGCTGGCGTTTAAAGACCTCTTGCCGGTGCGCCTGTCGACGGCAGTCTTCAGTCCCTATGTTATCAGTTTCGGCATCGTCATGGGCCTGACCACCGCCGTCGCCTTCGCGCTCTTGCCGCTTTTGAGCCTACGAAAAATATCGCCGGCCCTGGCGCTGCGCGCCGCGGTGGAAAACCACCGCAGTCTGCGCGACCCAATAGTGTGGCTTATTTGCGCCGTGATCATATCGCTGATCTTCGCGTTCGCCTATTTAACCACTCACCGCTGGCTCCACGCGCTGTGGTTCACCGCCGGGGTGCTCGCTTCCTTCGCGGTTCTGACTGCGCTCGCCTGGGGGCTGGCTCGGGTGCTGCGCAAAATCGTGCCGCGCACCTGGCCGTTTGCTTGGCGCCAGGGCCTCGCCAACCTGCACCGGCCGAACAATCAAACCGTCGCCGTCATGCTCGCCATCGGCCTGGGAACATTTTTGTTGGCGACGCTCTACAACGCGCGCGCCATGCTGCTCCATCAGGTGGAAGAACGGGGCGTCAAAGGCGACGCCAATCTCGTGCTGTTCGACGTGCAGAGCGATCAACGCAAGGAGCTTGCCGCGTTATTCCAATCCTTCGGGATTCCCCGTTTTGAAGCGGTACCGATTGTGACCACACGCTTGACGGCCATCAAGGGGCGGAGCGTCGAAGAGATCCGCGCCGACAAGATGCAAGTAATTCCGGCCTGGGTCATGCGCCGCGAATACCGCTCGACCTACCGCGACCGGCTTTGGGAGAGCGAAAAACTTATTTCAGGTAAATGGCATGGGCAGGCCACGATCGAACAGCAGCCGATTCCCGTTTCCATCGAAAAAGGTATCGCCGAGACGTTAAAAGTCGGCTTGGGAGATACTCTGCAATTCGACCTTCAAGGCGTGCCGCTCGACACCCAAATCGCGAGCGTTCGCGAAGTCGATTGGCAGCGCATTCAACCCAATTTCTTCGTCGTCTTCCCCGCCGGCGTGCTCGAACAAGCGCCGCAGTTTCACGCCATGGTCACGCGCGCCAACAGCAAAGAACTCTCGGCGAAAATTCAACGCGCCGTAGTCGAGCGCTTTCCCAACGTCTCGGTGATCGATCTGACTTTGGTCTTGGACACACTGGAGTCGATCTTGGGCCGCGTTACAAGCGCGATCCGCTTTGTCGCCCTGTTCACGGTCATGACGGGCATCGCGGTCCTCACCAGCGCCATTTTGAGCCGCCGCTCGCAGCGGCTGCGCGAGAGCATTCTGCTCAAGACCCTGGGCGCGCCGCGCCGCCAAATCGCCACCGTCATCGTCGCCGAGTACCTGTGCCTGAGTTTGATCGCCTGTTTCGCCGGCGCGCTCTTGGCAACGCTAGCAACCTGGGGGCTGAGCTATTTTTTCTTCGGCACCGTGTCCGTCGTCGCGGCGCTTCCGATGGCGGCCATAACGGCCAGCGCCACGGCGATCACCGTTGCCTTGGGCGTGTTCGGCTGCTGGGGGATTTTCCAACGGCCGGCGCTGGAGGCATTGCGGGCAGAGAGCTAGCGACTTGGCAGTGTCTGGGGTTCCGGGTTGCCATGGAAGTAAATAAACTTGCAACAGCTTTCTTTCCGGCTCGCGAACCCGGAACCCGAAACACCGCCGAAAGGCGGCTCAGCGCCACGCCGGCATCACTTCTTTGGCAAACAGCCGCATCGACTTCTTGATTTCTTCATGCGGGATACCGCCATAGTTGAAGGTAACAGTTAACGTGTCGAAGTAGTAATGCTTGGCGGCGTTGTGAATGCCTTGGATCACCTGATCCGGATTGCCGTAATTATTACGGCCGGTGGCGAGCATCATGTCCCAGTCGTACTGCGCCGGCGGCGCCGTCAGGGAGCGACGGCCGATACGCGATATCTCATCGTAGCGCGTCACCGCTGCCATGCCGATTTCTTTGCCGTGCGCGGCGCTTTCGTTCACATGGGTGCGCACGTGAAATTGACAGTGGCGCGCGCTGACGTTTAACCCTGCCTCCTTCAGTCCGGCTTTCCACGCGTCGACGCCGGGCCCCACTTTCTCAGGCGGGTGGGGATGGCCAACCGTCATAATGTTGTAGCCCTGCCGCCCAGCCCAACCCAAACCCGCCATCGAAGTGCCGGCGACCCAGATGGGCGGATGGGGTTGTTGCACGGGCCGGGGATACAACGTCAGCTCTTCGAACTGCCAAAATTTTCCTTTGTGGCTCGCCTTCTCACTGCCCCAGACTTTGAGAATCACTTCGAGCGCTTCCGCAGCTAACTCACGGTCATTCTCGCGCGTCACACCAAAGACACGATAATCCATCTCGGTGTTGCCCGAGCCGATGCCAAACTCAAGCCGGCCACCCGAGATCGCATCGACCATGGCATAGTCTTCCGCCGTGTGCAGCGGATGGCGCAGCGGCAAGATCGCGATGCACGGTCCCAAGCGAATCTTTTTCGTCCGCGCCGCCGCTGTCGAAAGAAGCACCGCGGGATTTGCCACCAAACCCCCATAGCCGAGGAAGTGATGTTCGTTGAACATGAAGCATTCCCAGCCCAATTCTTCGGCCAGCTCGATCTGCTCAAGAATTTGTTGATAGTAGACATCGTAGGGTGGATCGATGTCAGGGAAGTAGGTCGTTAAGATATTTATGTAGAAGCGCACGCGCTCTGTCCTCGGAGTTTTGGGTTTCGAGTTACGAGTTTCGAGTTAAACCCAAAACCCAGAACCCAAAACAGGTTCGACTATTTAACTTTCGTCAACACGTCTTTCGCCATCCACTCCATGCGCTCCAACGTAGCTTTGGAATCGGGTTGGCGCACGTCGAAGATCATCGTGTCGACGCCGGCGTCACGATAGGCGACGATGTCGCCGGCAATGTCGTCGGCGCTGCCCATGAAGCGGCGGCGTCGGTCGGCAATTTTCAATTCCTTGTCGAACAACGAACCTTTGAGGGCGACGCGAAGCGTCTTCGGATCGCGACCGGCCTGGTGCGCGGCTTCGGCCATCACCTGCCAGTCCTTTTTGACATCTTCCGGTTCAAGCGGAATCGTCGGCACGCCGCCGATCGGATGCCAGCCGTCGCCAAGTCTTCCCGCGCGTTTCAACGCCGCCTTGCTATGGCCGCCAATCCAGATCGGAATCCCTGGCTTCTGCACCGGCTTAGGGAGAAAAATCAGATTCGAGAAATTAACGAACTTACCTTTAAATGTCGGCCGCTCAGCACTCCACAATTCGCGAAAGGCTCGAATGTACTCGTCCGTCACTTTGCCGCGCTCGCTGTACTCGGGCGCTTGCAAGTTTTCGAATTCTTCCTTCATCCAGCCGACGCCGGCGCCGACGATGACGCGCCCATTAGAAAGCACATCGAGGCTGGCGAGCATCTTCGCGGTGACGATCGGGCTACGATACGGCAAGATCATGACGCTGGTGATGAAGCGAATTTTCTGCGTCGCGCCGGCGAGAAAGCCCATCGTCATCAGGGTCTCAAGGTGGTAGCCCGTGCCGGGATACTTGCCGTCGACAGTGTAGGGATAGGGCACAGAAATGTTGGTCGGCACGATCACATGATCGGCGACCGTCAAACAATAGAAACCCAAAGCTTCGGCTTGCTGTGCAAAGCGCACTAGCTCGTCGGCCTTGACCGTGGCGCTCGACGCCGGAAGATGAAGTCCAAATTGCATATCGTGCGACCCTACTAGCCGCGTAAATACTCGTTCACCACGAGAGAAGAAAAGAGTCTACTTTCTTTCCGAACTTCGTGCTCTTTGCGTCTTCGTGGTGCAGTCAAAATTGCTCTTGGCTTAAAACGTCGCTTGAATCAACGATGCGCGCAGCCCCTGCTCTAGCATGATCGCCGCGCCGGTGCGAATGGTGCCGTCGCTCAAGACCTCGGCTTTGAGGCCGCTGCGGTGTTCCAATGCTTTGAAAATGCCGGGCAGCTTGGTGACCGCGACAAGATGGCCGCAGGGTTCGAACAACCGGATGCCGCGCATGCGCACGTCACCGACAGTGAACTCGCGGTCCAGCAGCTCGATCAGCGGCACGCCCCGGGTGACGATATTGCGCCGCGTCAGAATGCCGATCTTTGCCACGCCAAGCTCGTTAGCCGCCAGCTCCAAGACCTCGTCTTCGATTAGACTCACCGATTTGTCCGGCCGGTTGACGGCGTTCCACGAGTCGCGAAAAAAGCGGTCCCCTTCCAGCCCGCGATCTTTAAAGGCACGCACGCTCGGCAAGGAAACCATCGGTGCAGCCGACTCCGGCGCGACAAAAATTTCACTAACCCTGCCTTGCCAAGGCTTGCTGGTCGGCACATAGCCGCGCCATAGTTCGCGCGGCATTTCTTCCGGCATCGGTCGTACTTCTTGCGCCATAACGCCTCCTCAAAACGACGCCGGCCACTGATTGCTCAGTGGCCGGTGATTGCGCACATACGGTTTGGGCCCGACTCGCTGTCTATCCAGCCGAGTCCGCGAAGAAACGGTTATCTTCGATCGGCGGCACGGTCTTGTTTTCCGCCGAGTCCGCCAATAACGGCTTGCCATCCGGGCGGATACGCATTTCGACGCCGCCCTGCGGTTGGCCTTTGATGCCAGCGCCAACCCGGATCACGACGAGGTTTTCCTTGCCGGTGTTGTGATAGCGATAATAAGCGCCTTTGGGAATCATCACGCCCTGATATTTCTCCAGCTTCATCTCGTTGCCGTTTTCATCGAAGACGCTCATCTGGCCTTCGAGAACGATGAAGGAATGATCTTCGTCAAGGTGGCTGTGGATCTCGTTTTCACCGCCTTCATAATTAATCTTGGTGTGAATCCACATATTCTCAGTCTCGGCGACAAGCTGAGTGATGCGGCCCTGTTTCATATAAGGCGTTCTCAGCGAGAACTTTTGCGACTTCGGTTTTTCCGTCGGCGCGAGTTTTTTGGCTGCTTGCATGAGTATCTCCTCTCTAGAATTTAATTTCTTTAGGCGTTAACCCCGTCAACCTTTAGATGATAAAGATCGAGCACGTTTTGCCGCACCACTTTGTCGATGATCGGTTTCGGCAAATGACCGAGCTCGTCCGCGATCACCTGGCGCGAATGCGGCCAGGTCGAGGCGGCATGCGGGTAGTCGCTCGACCACATGAAATTGTCTTCGCCGAACCAGTCCATCATGCGGCCGCCCGCCGGGTCGCTAAAAAAGGTCGCGTAGACTTGGTCTTTGATATATTCGCTCGGCAGCTTCTTCATGTACGGCAGCGGCGCCTTGTGGCTGTGGCGGACGTAGTACTTGTCCCACTCGTGGGCATGGAAAGGAATCCACGCCACTTCATTTTCAACGTAAACGATCTTGAGCTTCGGAAATTTGGCCAACGGCCCACCGAAGACGAAATCGAATAGCGTGTTCGCCGCGTCGGTGAGTTTCTGGTTGACGGTCATCCGGTAAGTGTCCAAGCCGTGACGATCGAAACGGCTGTAGTTGAAACCGGTCAAGATGTGCACGTTGACCGGCATGTCGAGCTCCGAGGCCGCTTCCCAGAATGGATTGTAATAGTCACTGGTAAACGGCAAATTTTCCGGCGGCACTTGCCAGATCATGCAGCCAATCATGCCGTTCTTTTTGCAGCGCTCCAGCTCTTTGATGGCGTTGGGGATGTTGTACATCGAGATGTTCGGGATGCCGAATAAACGGCCCGGCGCCCCTTTGCAGTAATCCATCATCCAATCGTTGGCGATCTGAAAGCAGGCCTCTTGCAGCTCGGCGTCTTCCAGACAGAACAAGCGCAACCCAAAGGTTGCATAAAGCACTTCCGCGCTGACGCCGTCAACCGCCATTTCATCCAAACGCGCCTTCGGGTCGTAGCCGCCGGGCTTCTCACCGACTGCGTTGCGCGGGGGAAATTTCGGATACTTGGCGCGCAGGCTCGGGGTCAAGTTTTTGGTCCAAAGGTCTTCCGGCTCCATGATGTGGGAGTCGGAGGAGACGATCTTATCATTACCTAATACCTGTTCCGCGGTACGTTTCACCGCAGCCGGCGTGGTCATAGGGAGGTCCTCCTGTGGATCATTGTTTAATACCCGATTCTTATGCCTTTTTTGCCGGTTTGTCTAGGGAAATACCGGCACCGCGGCGGCGGCGCGGAGCCAACCAGGATGGACATTGATAGTCGCATGGGTTAAACATTTTCGAGACCATGAAAGCAACCAAGAGCATTTTCTGGAGCGTTTTTTTTCCGGCCATGGCATGGTGCGCGCTGCTGTTCGCCGCCGAAGCGCAAAACGCTTTCAACGAGGGCGTCAAGCATCACAAAGCTGGCAAACTCAAAGAAGCCATCGCCGCCTATGACCGAGCGATCAAAGCCGACGCCAAAGCGGCGGCAGCCTATCTCGCCCGCGGCACCGCCTACGCCAAGCTCGGCGAGACGTTTCAGGCGACCAAAGACTACGACGAAGCCTTGCGGCTCAACCCCGATTTGACCGACGCCTACTATTACCGCGCCACTGCCTACGCCTCCGCCAAGCAGTATCAAACCGCCCTCAAAGACTATGATGAAGCGATCAAGCGCAACAACAAATTCATCGAAGCCTACAACAGCCGCGGTTCGGTTTACGCCAAGCTGGCGCAATTTGAAAAAGCGATTGCCGACTTCAACATGGGCATCAAACTGAATCCGAAAGACGCAGACACGTACGATGCCCGTGGTCTGGCGCACCGCCGTTTGGGCAAACAGGAGCTGGCGGTCCAAGACTACAGTGAAGCGATCAAGCTCAACCCAAAGAACCCTGAGACTTATAACAATCGGGCTAACAGCCAGACGCTCCTGGGGAAATTCGATCTCGCGCTGAAGGACTACGATGAAGCGCTCAAGCTCGACGGCAAGAATGCCAAGATCTACGCCAACCGCGGCATGGTCAAGCTGCGCCAGGAAAATCGCGATGGCGCGCAGCAAGATTTCAAGAAAGCCGCCGAGCTCGACCCATCCCTGAAAGACAAGCTCGACTCCATGCTGACAATCGCGGCGACGGTAAAGAAATAATGGCCAAAACCAACGTACGGTTTCTGCCGACCCTTCGCGGTTGGCTCCGCGCTCCCGGCTCACGACTTTGCAGTGCCCTGAGCGCCGTGCTCTTTGCGCTTTCTCCGGCAACCGCCGCGCAAGTCGAAGAGCCGCTCAAAGTAGCCCTCGAATTGCACGATGCCGGCAAGATCAAAGAAGCGATCGTTCTCTATGACAATGTCATCAAGACCTACCCAAAAATGGCGGAAGCCTATTTCAATCGCGGCAACGCTTACTACGATCTTGGCCAAAACGAAGCCGCGGCCAAAGACTACAGCGAAGCGATTCGGTTAAACCCTAAAGATGCCGAGGCTTTTTACAATCGCGGCAACGCTCATCGCCGCCTCAAGCGCGATGCGCTGGCAATCAAAGATTACGACGCGGCGATCAAGCTCGCGCCCGACGACGGGCGCAGCTACGTCAACCGCGCCAGCTTGCACTTCGACGCGCGCCGCTACGAAGACGCGTTCAAGGATTACAGTGAAGCGCTGCGCGTCAACCCCAAAGACGCCGATGCCCGCTACAACCGGGCGAATTGTTTGCTCGCCCTGAATAAAAAAGACGACGCGATCAAAGACTATGACGAAGCGATCCGGCTCGACGGCAAACTGGTCGATGCCTACTACAACCGCGGCATCGCCCACGCCGATTCAAACAAATATGACAATGCCATTCGCGACTTCGATGACACCCTGCGCCTAAACCCAAAGCATGCCGAAGCCTACTACAATCGCGGGCTAGTCAAATCGCGAACCGGCAAGCGCGAAGCCGCCATCGAAGACTATAGCGAAGCGATCCGGCTCAACCCCAAGGACCCCGAAGCGCCGTTTAATCGTGCCCTCGCCTATCTGCAGTTGGAAAAGTTCGACTACGCCGCCCGCGATTTCAGTGAGGTCCTTCGCCTGCAGCCGAACAACGCCGAAGCCTATATCTACCGTGGCGTCATGCGCATCCACCAAGGCAAGGACAAAGACGCCGAAGGCGATTTTCAAAAGGCATTTCAGCTGAACCCTGGGCTCAGAAAAAAAGTGCAACCGGCGATCGACGAAGCGAAGGCTAAAGCTAAAGGAAAATCTTAAAGAGGGTCTCTCCCCTACCAAGCCCATGGCCGACGTCAATATCACCGCCGCGCTGATTGGCGGAGCGATGATTGGTTTCGCTTCCGTCATCTTGCTCGCATTCCACGGCCGTATCGCCGGTGTCTCCGGCATACTCGACGGCATCTTTAGCCACCGCTCGAAACGCGAAAAGCTTTGGCGATTTACATTCGTACTCGGCATCGTCGTCGGTGCCCACCTTTACACCTTTTTGCGTGGCACCCCACCCATGCAGCTGCAGGCCGAACGGATTCCGCTGCTGCTCGCGGGCCTCTTGGTTGGCTTTGGCACCAAGTTGGGCTCGGGTTGCACGTCGGGGCACGGCGTTTGCGGATTGGCGCGCCGCTCGAAGCGTTCTTTAGTCGAGACCCTGACGTTCATGATTGTCGCGATGATTACAGTCTATCTGCGGCGCCATATTTCTTATTAAGCAGGTTATCGTGAGTATTTTTATTGCGGGCGTCTTATTCGGCTTTGGACTGTCACTCGGCAAGATGACCGATCCAACTCGGGTGGTGGCCTTTCTCGACGTGACCGGCCGCTGGGATGCGACTTTACTATTCGTCATGGGCGGCGCCCTCGGGGTCACCCTGCCGCTTTTTCCATTGGTCACGCGTCTGGGACAACCTTTCATTGCCGACCGTTTCTATTTCCCCAGCAATATTCGAGTCGATGGGCGCGTGGTTGCCGGCGCGATCATTTTCGGCGTCGGTTGGGGCGTCGCCGGCTTTTGCCCTGGGCCCGCGCTAGCGTCCCTGAGCACGGGCTCTCCGGCCGTGATCATGTTCGTGGTGATGATGGTTGTCGGCCAGTGGCTGGCCGGCGTTTTAGACCGGCTTTTTTTCCCTTCGAACCGCTGATAACGATTCGCATATTTCCTGCAAGTTCCACTGCCTTGAAATGGCGCGCCCGATAAGCCATTCATGGCCCATGGCCATGAATGTTTCCGTCATCGAGTATCGCCATGGGTGAGACCCGCGTCGATCTCCGCCACTTGCTTGAGGACCTGCGCGACGCCTATCCCGGCTCCATCGAGGAGACCATCCTTACCGAAATTGTCGCCAACTCGCTCGACTCAGGGGCGACGCAGATTCGTTTCGATTGCGATACCGCGCAGCGCACGATGACCGCCATCGACAACGGCTCGGGCATGCAGCGGCGCGACCTGGCGCGCTACCATGACATCGCCTCGAGCACCAAGACCCGCGGCGAAGGCATCGGCTTTGCCGGCGTGGGCATCAAGCTGGGCTTGCTCGTCTGCGAGGAGGTGCTCACGGAAACCCGGCGGGGTGCAAACCATGTGGCCACCACCTGGCACATGGCTTCACGCCACCGCGCGCCATGGAAGTGGACGCCGGCGCCCGGCATGGTCGCCGAGCGCGGCACCGCCGTGCGTTTGACCGTTGATAACGCGCTGTCGCCGCTGCTCGATCCCGGTTTCTTGGAAGGAACGCTGCGCCGCCACTTTCAACCGTTGCTCGATCCAGCTTTCGATCAATCCCTCGCGCCCCACTATCCGAAAGGCATCGCGATCGCGATCAACGGCCGAACACTGGAAAAACAACCCTGGCAAGCGCCGCTACAAGCGCCGTTGGAAATTCGTCTGATGCGCAAGCGCAAGCCTTCGGCTTTTGGCTATTTGCTGCGTGACGATGCGGCTCTGCCGGAGGAGCGGCGCGGTTTGGCGATCAGCACCTACGGCAAAGTGATTCGCCGCGGCTGGGATTGGCTCGGCATGACACCATCGACACCCGAGCGCGTCGGCGGCCTGATCGAAGTGCCCGACCTGGCGGCCTGCTTGACACTGAACAAAGGCGATTTCATCCGCGTCGGCCCGCGTGGCGCGACTTACCTGGGTTTTCGCAAAGCGATTCAAGAAGCGGTGGCGCGCCAGCTCGGCGCCTGGGGCGACGAGCGCGGCAGTGTCGAAGAAGCGCCGCCGAAAGAAGTGCGGCCGCTGCAGCGCGATCTTGCCCAAGTGCTCGAAGATTTGGCGCTGGACTTCCCGTTGCTCGCCTCCCTGGTTGAACAGCGCGCCGGGGGGGCAAAAACGTTTACCGCTCGGCACCGGGGCGAAAATTCTTGACGGCGCGAGTCTAGTTGCCGCGTCTGTTATGGAACAGGCAGAAAGCTACGGCAGCACACCACCACCAAGTGGTGGCAGCACCACCGGTAATTCGGCCCCTCTCCCGCCGGCAAAACAAACGACGTCTTCACTGCAACCCGATGCCAATGGCAATTCGATCATGCTCACCGGCCAGTCCGGACCCCGCCGGCCGGCCCATTACGGGCTCGACATTCAATTTGACGATCGCCCCGACGATCCGGAAATGGGCCGCCTGGTCGAATCGACTGTGTGGATCAACCGCGCCCATCCCGCCTATCGGCGCGCCCTGGCGTCGCGGTCGATCGGGTATCATATTGCGCTCGCCGTGGCGCTGGCACTCGCGCCACTGGCGGTGGAATCGGCCCATGAGCACGGCTTCGTTACGACTTTTTTATCGCGTTGGGGCGAAGCGCTGGACAAACCGAGCGGACGAAAAAAATCGGCCCACTGAAAGAATCACCACGAAGGACACGCAGTCCGGAAAAAATATTTTGCTTGTTTCTTTTCTTACCTTCGTGATCTTCGCGCCTTCGTGGTGAAAATCGAATTTTGCAATTTACCCTTGAAAAAGAGTCCTCCCTATCCGACGCGCGCGCCGGCACTTTGCACACCGCACATGGTGTCATTGAAACGCCGGTTTTCATGCCCGTGGCGACGCAAGCCACCGTCAAAGGCCAGACCGTCGACACGCTGAAGCAAACCGGCAGTCAGATACTGCTCGCCAACACCTATCACTTGTTGCTTCGCCCTGGCCGTGAGGTTTTCGAAAAATTCGGCGGCATTCACCGTTTCATGAACTGGGATGGGCCGGTGCTCACCGACTCGGGAGGCTATCAAATTTTTTCTCTGCCCCACGCGCGCCAGATGGACGAAAGCGGCGCGCGCTTTCGAAGCTACGTGGACGGCAAGACTCACATGCTATCGCCCGAGTCGAGCATCGCCATACAGCAAGCCATGGGCAGCGATATCATGATGGTCCTCGACCAGTGCATCCCCTCCACCGCGTCCCACGCGCACGCGAAAGCGGCAATGGAGCTTACCCGTCGCTGGGCGGAACGTAGTTTGCGCGCGCGCAGCAATCCTGACCAAGCGCTGTTCGGCATAATTCAAGGCGCTTGCCATGCCGATCTGCGCCGACAGAGTGTCGCCGCTTTGCGCCAACTGCCGTTCGATGGCTTGGCCATTGGCGGTCTCGCGGTCGGCGAAACCGCCAGCCAGTGCTATGAGATGACCGAGTTGGTCACTAGCGAATTGCCGAAACAGCTGCCGCGCTATCTCATGGGCGTCGGCACGCCCAGCGATCTGCTCGAATGCGTCCACAGAGGCATCGACATGTTCGACTGCATCATACCATCGCAACTGGCGCAGCGTGGCGTGGCCTTCACTTCGCGCGGCAAGTTGCAGCTGCGCCGCACCGTCTATCGGCTGAGCGACCAATCGCTCGATCACGATTGCCGCTGTCTGACTTGCCGCCACTACTCGCGCGCCTACCTGCATCACCTGATCAAGACTGATGAAGTTCTCGGCTGGCATCTGCTGGGGCAGCACAACCTGACTTTCTATCACCGGCTCATGAGCGACATGCGCGCGAGCATTCTGCGCGGCGACTTCGCCGCATTCTATCGCAGCAAAACCAGCGAGTTACTGCTAACCGATGGCGACCATCCAACGCGCACGCCGCGCAAACCCAAGACCGCAAAAACACCGAGCTTAGGCGATTACGAAATCTACAAATCGCCGCAGGGATTCTTCAGCATCAAGCAAAAAAGCTCCGGCGAAGTCATGCATTCGGTCACCCCGCCAAGCGAAGAAGCAAACACGCTATACATCGAGCAATCGGCGCTGGCGCAGCGCTTAACTGACCCAGGGCTGGTGGATCGGGAGCTGATCATCTGGGACGTCGGACTTGGCGCGGCCACCAATGCGATGGCGGTCGTGCACTGCTTCGAAAATCAGGGCGCGGTTGACGCGCTGCGCGCCGTCAGATTGTTTAGCTTCGAGCAGGATTGCGATCCGCTAAAGCTGGCACTCAAACATTCCGGCAACTTTCCGCACCTTTGGCACAGCGCCCCGGCGGCGCTCCTGGGGCACGGCAGATGGACACACGACAACGGGCAATTACTTTGGGAATTGATCGCCGGCGATTTCTCCGACTCCATAGCGTCAGCAGAACCACCCGATTTGATCTTCTACGATCCGTTTTCTTACAAGAGCGACAACCAGCTGTGGACGGGCACAATCTTCGCCAAAATTTTTCGCCAATGCGCCGGAAAAAATACCGAGCTTTACACCTACTCCGCCTCGACACTTGTACGCGCCGCGCTATTGAGCGCTGGCTTCTTCGTTGCGCAGGGCATCGGCACCGGTCCTAAAACGGAAACCACCGTCGCTTTCAATCGAGCCGACGGCGCTGGGCTCCATCCGCTTAGACCAAGACTATTGGGCCCCGAATGGCTCCAGCGTTGGCACCGCAGCAGCGCCCAAGTTCCTACTGAGTTGGCGGCCGACGCCCGGCGTGAGATTATCGCGCGGATCGAAGGCCATCGACAATTTTCGGCGGGGTGATTGCTTCCTCTTCCTGACATCGTGTAAATGCTACAGGAATCGCTCCCAACTTCGAGGTTCTGATAGGGCGACGGACCCTCGCCCCGAGAGGTTAGTTTCGAAGGAGAAAACGCATTGAAGTATAAGCGCTATCTTGGCCTCGTTCTCGTTGCAATGTTACCGCTCGCCGGTTGCGCAACAACCTACATCAAGCCGTCCACGGTCCACAACCCCGCTCCGGCCGAAAGGCTCTCAGCGTTCGGAAGCTTTGAGCTGCAGCGTGTCGCCCTGAGCGACAGCTATTCCGATCATGAGGCAAACCTGAAAGCGGCGGCGAAGATCCAAGAATACTTCGATACCGACATCACCCCGATCGTCGCGGGCTGGAATCGCAAAGCCCCGCAAAGCCCTTCGGTGCGGACGATAGTTATCGAGCCAAGAATCGAGCACATCAAATTCATCGGCGGCGCGGCGAGATTTTGGGCCGGGCCGCTGGCCGGCAGTTCTGCCGTGCTCATGAAGATCAAATACACCGACAAGGCATCGGGCAAGCTCATCGCCGAGCCGGAGTTTCTTCAGCGCGCCGCCAGCTGGAGCGGCGCCGTCACCGTGGGCGGACAGGACAACGCAATGCTCAGCCGCATCGTCACACTGGTCGCGGATTACACCAAGCGCAACTACGATGCCGCGGTCGGCGGCCCGAGCGGAGCACCGCAAGAGTTGGTCAACGCGACTCGCTGAAGGTGCGCCTGTGCCCGTGAAAATCGTCTAGGCTGCACGCACGACACTACCTGCCGTGGTCGCTACCCGTGCGGCCGCCGCGGCATCGCGCAGAATACCTTTCGGATCCTCGCCGCGCTGCACAGATTGAACCGCCTTGCGCAGCATCGACCGAAACATCACCACGCCTCTGTCCGACGAAACCAGATGTTCCAGGCCGTGCAGCGCGATCGGCCCCTGCCCTTCCACCGCCTCTTTGTCGTCAGGGTGGCGCTGCGTGTACTCATAGCTCACATTCTTGCGGCCGGCCGGGCTTAGCTGTTCGCGGCCGGCAGTTTGGTTGTATCCGCTATCGGGAATCCAACGAATGCTCGCGCCCAGCTGGTGCTCATCGTCAACGGGCACGCACCAGGTGACCGCCTGCACGCGCTCGGTCTTGGGCTCGTCGGTATAGACCAGGTGGATGTTGAGCGGCATGATCATCTCCCAAATCAGTTCCCACCATTGGCCGGTTTCCAACTTGCGGTTGAGCACGAAGCGCATGCCCATTGAAGTTTCCTCATATTTTAATTCGTCGGGTGGAATGCCATAAGCGCGCGAGGGAAATTGCGGCGCGCTATGCAGGGTGTGCAGCCAGAACGTATGCAGCGCATCCATCAAATTTTCTTCCGCTTGCAGCCAGTTGCAATTCACCGGACCGCCGATGCGCGGCCCCATGCGCGCGGTGAGCCTGCCGCCTTGGTTTTGCCAAACATCGTAGATGGGAAACTCGGGCATCTTGTCGAGCGGTCCCATATAGGCGAAGACAAGCCCGCCGTGCTCACGCACCGGATAGGCGGGATGTTGTATCTGTTTGAGAAACGGGTTGTGCGCCGGCTCAAGCGGCATCTCCAGCACGTTGCCTTCAACATCGTAGAGCCAACCGTGGTAGCAGCAGCGCAGACCGCGTTCTTCGACGCGGCCGTATTCGAGCGACGCACCGCGATGGCTGCAGCGAAAAAACAACAAACCGGCGCGCCCTTGACCGTCGCGAAAGGCGATCAAATCTTCGCCGAGGAGGCGCACCATTTTCGGCAGCTCCTGCAAATCACTGGAGAGGCACGCTGGCTGCCAATAGCGGCGCATCAACTCACCGCAGGGCGTGCCCGGACCGACACGCGTCAGCTCGGCAGCCGGTTCAGGAACTTTCAATCCGTAGGCGCTTTTCATCGCTTGGGCCCTCCGTTGTTCAAGCGCTCGATCCTATGCCGATGGGCTAACGGCCTGTCAAGCGAATTTAACAAACCTCGTTGACTTGATACGCCGCAATACACTAAAAAACTTTTACCAATCTAACGGAGGTATACCATGGGACAGATGGTCACGTTCAAACGGCCGGATGGCAGCGACACCAACGGCTACCTGACAACGCCAGCGGGCAATCCTAACGCGCCCGCGGTCGTGGTTATTCAAGAGTGGTGGGGGCTCAACGATCAGATCAAAAGCGTCGGCGACCGCTTCGCCGCGCTCGGCTACCGTACCTTGGTGCCCGACTTGTACAAAGGCAAAGTCGCGCTCGACGTAGCGGAAGCGAAGCACATGATGACCAATCTAAACTTCGGCGATGCCGCGACCCAGGACGTGCGCGGCGCCGTGCAATATTTGAAACAGTCAGGCGGCAAAGTCGGCGTGGTCGGCTTCTGCATGGGCGGCGCGCTTACCGTGCTGTCAGCCATGTATGTGAAAGAAGCCAACGCCTGTTCATCGTGGTACGGCTTTCCGCCGGAACAAGCCGGCGACGTCAAAACCATCACCACGCCGCTGCAGCTCCACTTGGCGGAAAAAGATCAGTCATTTACGCCGGAAGCGGGGCGCGCGCTCGAAGGCAAGCTACGCGAAGGTAAGGTGCCCTTTGAGTCCCATTGGTACGACGCCGGCCACGCCTTCTTCAACGAAAAAGGCCCCAACTACAACGCCGATTGCTCCAAGTCAGCCTGGGAGCGCACCACCGAATTTTTCGCGAAGAATCTAAAGTAAGTTCGCAGCCCGACTGAACGAAGGGCGGGAACTCTTTCCCGCCCTTTTACTCTGTCAGAATCCTATCGCCGCCGATTAGTAGTCGAGGCAGCGGCCATCGCCACCGGCTTGGCTTCTTTAGGTCGGAGCAGCGCGACAAGGGTATCACGCTCTTCTTGGAATCGCTTTAAGTCCTTGCGCGTCAGCACGGGAGTGGGAATGTCAAAGGCGAGAGAATCGATGCGCTCGTCGTTACGTGAGAATTCGAAATGCAAGTGCGGCCCCGTGGCGTATCCGGTTTGACCGACGTAGCCAATCACTTCGCCGGCTTCGACCTTGGTACCCTCGGCAATATGATCCGACGCCAATGACAAATGCGCGTACGCCGACGCGTAGCCGCCGCCGTGCTTGATGCGCACCAGGTTGCCATAGCTGCCCTGCGATCCGACGTACTCGACCACACCGGGACCGATGGCGTGCACCGCAGTTCCCTCCACCGCAACGTAATCGATCGCTTCATGCGGCCGCTCAACGCCGGTCAATGGATCCGGCCGCGCGAGGTCAAAGGTGGAAGAAATTCGTTCGTATTTCACCGGGGAGTCTAGGAACGCGCGGCGTAAGGACACTCCGCGCGAATCATAGTAGCCGCCGCTGCCCAACAAATCGCGAAAATAAAAGGCCGTCATCGGCCGCCGGCCCACGACTAACGCCGCTGCGATAATGCGCCCGCTGACGCGCCTGCCGTCTTCATAGATCCGCTCTTCAAAAGTCACCGCAAATTCGTCGCCGCGCCGGCTCTGGGTGAGCAGATCGGCATCGCGCTCGAAAATTTCGACTAGCTGCAAAATCAACTCCTCCGGCAAACCCGCGGTTCTGACGCTACCCGCGAAGTCCCGCACCACTCTGCCGCGCACGGTGCGGCTCGCCTCAATCTCCTCGATGCGCCGCCGTTCGATGTGCCAACCGTCAGCGATCGCGGTGGCCAGCACGGCGTGCTCCTGTGAAAAAAATTCCAGTGCCCGAACGCGCCTCTCGGCGCCGCCGACCACGAGATCGAATCGTTGAACCGCTGGAGCATCCTTGAAGTTCACCGCCCACCAAATTTTCCCGATCAACTGCTGCGCCAATGAAAGCTCAACCCCGTGGCGCTGCAGCACAGCCATCAAGCCTTCGCTGCGATCGACCTTGATGGCAATGCGCTGCTCACTCGTGCGTGCGAGATTGGCGACGGAAATGTCCTCCGGCAGCAAATTCGCTGGCACGGTGAAACACAATAGCGAAAGACAACTTAAGCTAAGCAGGAGCAGCGCTCTATAGGAAATGCCCTCGGGCTTCGAGCGCGGCTGGCGCGTAGGTTTTCCCGGATTCATGGCGGACACCGACGGACTCACGGTTTTTACAAGACCCGGCCTGTAAGGTCAACCGATTTTGCAAAAAAACTGACCGGCGTTTATTCGCGTCCCGGAGTCGTCACTTGCCGTTTTGGCATTTTTCTTGACAGCCGATCCCCCCTGCACTAACGTCGAGCCCAAAGACGGCTATCAAGGAGGGAATCGCGCATGGACAAACGCTTTGCGGTCATCGATGCTGACGCTCACGTGATTGAGACCGAGCACACCTGGGACTACCTCGACGAATCCGAGCGCAAGTACCGGCCCAAATTATTTTCCACTCCCGAAGACGCCACCCGGCAATACTGGGTGATCGACGATAAAATCGCCGGCTTTCGCTTTCCGACTTTGAACGAGCGCGAGCTCCATGCCTTGGCCGAGCGCGCTGGGCGCAATTTCGAAACGCCGCAGGCGGCGCGCCAACTCGACGACGTCGAGCTCCGCCTCAAGCATATGGACGAGCTGGGTATCGACATTCAGGTGCTGCACAACACTTTCTGGATCGAGCAGATCACGACCCGGCCCAAGGTGGAAGTCGCGCTGTGCCGCAGTTGGAACCGCTGGCTTGCCGATATCTGGAGAAAAAGCCATGGCCGGCTCTTTTACTCTGCTGTGGTGCCGGTGATGGATATCGACGCGGCGGTGGAAGAAGTCAAATTCGCCAAAGACAATGGCGGCGTCGCCGTCTGCATGCGGCCGTTGGAAGGCGAGCGGCACTTGTCCGATCCAAGCTTCTACCCGATTTACCAAACCGCGAGCGATCTCGATCTCTCCATCGCCGTGCACATCGCTAACGGCAACCCGGAGAACGCCGATCTTTATCGCCTGGCGCCGGCGGGCCGCTTCGCGCAGTTCCGTGTGCCCACAGTGACGGCATGCTTCGATGTCATCATGAGCCACATGCATGAAACTTTTCCCAAACTCCGCTGGGGCTTCATCGAGGCGTCATCGCAGTGGGTGCCCTGGCTGGCCCGCGAAGCGGCCATCCGCTATAAAGTTCAAGGCCGGAGTTTTCCGAAAAATGTTTTCGAAGAGCACAATATTTTCGTTACCTGCCAAACCAACGACGACGTGCCCTATGTGATCACCTATGCCGGCGAGAATCGCCTGGTGATCGGCACCGACTACGGCCACACCGATCCATCCAGCGCAGTGACGGCGTTGAATGAATTTCAGCGCATGGAAGGCGTCGACGCGAAGATCAAAGAAAAGATTCTCTGCGACAACGCCAAAACGTTGTACGCATTGAATTAGGATTTAAGAACACCTCGCGCAAAGGCGCAAAGGCCGCAAAGAAAATAATTATCCTTGGCGTCCTTTGCGCCTTTGCGCGAGGCATTCCGAATATTCTTCACCTCAACCTGTCGAAGAACTTTTCCTTCTCCAGCTCACGTAGCAAGCTCAAGTCGATAAAGTTCTCCGGTTTGGCATTGGCCGCCTGGGGCATTTTGCTGTACTCGTCCAGCACCGCTCTGACTTCGTCGAGCGTCGGATAGGGCTTGGGCTGAAAAAAGCGCGCGGCATATTGATAGCCCTCTTCGAGCACGTCGGCGTCGCTGATGCGCATGTATTTCCTGAGCACGTTGATCGCCGTGGCCTTCTGACTGCGAATCGCATGGATGCCCTCGATCTCACCGCGAATAAAGTTAAGCGCCGTGGCGCGGTTGCGCGCGATGAACGATTTGGTCGAGGCAATCGCGACGGCGGGATATTTGTAATCGAGGCTTTCAAAATCTGACAACTCTTTGAAGCCGGTTTTCTTAGCGACCGTCAGCGCCGGTGGTGAGATCGAGCCCCCGGAGATGGCTCCGGCTTTCATCGCCGTTACCAGCTCCGGAATCCCGCCGATCTGCACGATGGTGACGTCTTTCGCCGGATCGAGGCCAAGCTTGCGCAGATAACGGCGAATCACCAGATCGCTCAGCGCGCCGAAGCGGCTGACGCCCAGCCGCTTGCCGCGCAGATCGTCGGCCGTCTTGATATCGGGCGTGACCACCAGGCTCTGCGGAATAAGCGGCACGAGGGTCAATAAATTAACCGTGTCCGCACCCTGCAGCGCGGCTTGGATCGTGCCGTTGCCGCCAAGCTGGATCATCGGCGTCTCACCCGCGATCAGCGCCGCGGTGATCGTCGCGGCGCTGCGGATGAGAACCAAATCGACATCAAGGCCATATTTTTTGAAGTGCCCGCCTTCATAGGCCATCCACGTCGCCAGCGACCAGGAGCTTTCCGCGGAGTAGGCGGCGCGCAGCTTGCTAAGCTGCGCCGACGAATTGCCGCAGAATAGCAGAGAAACCAGCAAGATTGACAGCGAAAAACACCCACGGATACGTAGCATCTTCCCTCCGAAAGCTTAAAACTGTTTTAGGGTTTCTGTCTTCCGACCCTGAACTTTGAACCTGGAACTTTGAACGGCGAGCGCAGCTCGCCTAATACCCCTCTCCCCACCTAATCTCCACCCCAAGTTTCTTCTCCCGGGCGCGCGTGAGAATCAAATCGGCAATCGCCAACTCGGCAATGCCCTGGCCGCCGTTATTTTTAAATACGGTAATGTCCGTCGCGTTCGATCGCCCCTTCCTTTGCGCGCCGACGATTTCGCGGAGCTCAGCCACATCCTCCCATTTCAATAGACCTGCCTGCACTTGATCGTAAATATCGCCCTGCTGGTCTTGGACTGCCAACTCACGCGATGCGATGCCGATAACCGCGGCATGTTTTAGCGTCGCGTCGTCGAGCTCGCGCCGTTTTTGCGCGATCACCCCAGCCTGGACCATGCCCACGTTGCTGCCGACGATCGAAGTCACATGGACGCCCTCGGGAAGTGATACTCCGTCAAACGCCGGCACATTCGTGTTGGTGGCGGCCACGACTATGTCGGCGCGCGGCATGGCTTCGTTGACGGCATTGACCGCTACGATATCGAGCTTTAGCGCTTCAGCCATTTCATTGGCGAACTTCTCGCGGTTCGCTTTCGTCGGACTGAACACATAAACGCGACGCAACCTGCGAATGGCCCGTATCGCCAGCAAATGATTGCGCGCTTGCTTGCCAGAACCAAGCAGCAGCAATTCGCTCGAATCCGGGCGGCTCATCCACTTCGTCCCCACGGCGCTGATCGCACAGGTCATGAGATCCGAAGTCCTCAGCGCCACCCCTTCTTGGGTCAATCCGCGCTGGGTCGAGGAAAGGATCATTGCCACGGGGGCCGCGGTCTTGGTATCGAACAGCACGTCGACGAGTGGACTGCGCGATGGATAGGTCTGGACGCCGCCATTGACGGCGAGAATCTCGCTCTGAATACGCAAGCCGATGGTCTGCCGCGAGGGCAGCGCCGCCGGCATGGTATTTAACCGTGCGTCGCCGAAATGGAGCCGACGCCGCGTCAAATTGATTGCAGCATGCTTGCCCCAGTCGGCAAACGCTTTTTCCACCGCGCCGACGGCTTCGGCCATCGACAGCAGCCCTTCAACTTCTTCGGGGCGGAGAATCAGCATCGGTCGCCTAACGATAAAGCTGTTTCAGAACTCCGTCGCGTTCCAAGCCGCGCAGGATAGTGTCGTCATAAAAGTCTTCCGCGCGAATGCTCTTGACCCTCGGGTCGCTGCCAAGGCTCTCCAACCCCATGCGCATGCCATTCGCTGTTGGGTAGGGCATTTTGGGCAGTCTCTGGGCAGCGTATCGATAGGACTCGTCAACTATCGCGGCATCGTGAATACGCAAACGCTGCGCGATTACTTGTTTGGTAAAGGGCTCGTCGCTTTTGAAGCGGCCGATCGCCTGCACATAGGCTGCCAAGAAACGCCGAACCAGATCCGCCTGACTCAGCAAAGTCCGCTCGGTGACCACGATGCTCGACCCGGGGTACTCAAAACTTGCGTCCGATGCAATGTCAGCGATTTCTCTGAACCCTGCCCGCTTTGCCAGAGAAATCGTCGGATAGGAAATGATGCTGGCCTGTACGGTTCCAGCTTGCAAACCCGCAAAGCTCGCAATCGCATCTCCCAATTGCAGGATCGCCACGTCTTTGTCCGGCACCAAGCCGTGCTTACGCAACAGATAGCGGATACCGAAATCGGTATTGCTACCGTAACGTGAAACGCCGATGCGCTTGCCCTTCAGATCGGCCATGGTTCGGATATCTTTGTGCGCCATCACCGACAGGGCCAACGTATTGAAGCTGACGGCGACGATCTTGATGTCGGCGCCGGCCAAGCGCGCACTGAGTGGCGCCGCCCCACCCACCTGAGCAATCTTGATATCGCCGGCGAGGAGCGCCTGGATCATCTTCGAACCCGCGCCGACGAAAACCAGCTCGACGTCAAGGCCCTGTTGCTGAAAGTAGCCGCCATCTTTGGCAACCCAGACCACCGCTTGATTTCCAGACGGAGAGCTCCAACCGGTGACGACTTTCTGCAACGACTGACTCGACGCCGATCCCGCGCACAACAATAGGATCGCGACGACTCCCAACAATTCGGATGCGTACTTACGACACAAATGGTTCATTGCTTATACAGCTTTTCGATGAAGCCTTCCTTTTGCAGCTGCAAGACCAGGCTTTCATCCACCACGTCCTCGAATTTCAAACTAAACCCCGGTCGCCGCAAGAGCGCTTCTTTGATCTGTATCTCCATGCCTTCGCGGGTCATCAGCGGCACACGCTCATAGATCGGCTCGTTGCCGACGTAGGAGCCTTCCAGAAAACCTTCATCAGTCTGTTTGGCGTACTTGGCCAACAACCGCTTGCTTTCCTCTTTGCGCGTCTTGAAAAAATGGGTGCCTTCGATCAGCGCCATCAGGATGCGCCTGACGGTCTCGCGGTTGCTCACCAGGTAGCTCTTAGTCGTGGTCAAACAAGCGTACGGAAACGGCAGGCTTTTTGGCAATTGGGCGGTGGTGATGATGACGCGGTGGGGAATGCCCTTTGCGAGATGGATCACACCTGGGGGCGAAGGAAAGCCCGCAATGCGCCCGCCGCGAAACGCGGCCACACGCTCGGCGCCGCTGCCGCTCTGCACCATCGCCACATCCTTGTCCGGCTCCAACCCCAATCCCCTGAGCAGCACCCGCGCTGCCACGTCAGACGCGCTACCGATGCGCGCGATACCGATCGCCTTGCCTTTCAAGTCTACCGGTAACTTGATCGATTCTTGGACGACCAATTCATAGGGCAGCGTGTTGATAAAGCTCGCCACCGACACCAGGTTGGCCCCCGCCACCGCCGCGGCAGCGATGGCGCCGCCGGAGCCGTTACCGGCCCGCACTGAACCGCCGATCAGCGCATTCATCACCGTGCTCGAGCTCGGAATGTAAATCGACTCCACGTCGACGCCGTATTTCTGAAACATCTTGCGATCGTGGGCGATATACCAGTTGGCATTGGGCGCCTCCACCGAGCTGTAAGAAATAACCACGCGCTCCTGGGCGTACGCTCGAAAACCCACGAAGGCGAGCGTCACAAGCAAGAACCGCAACCAGCCGAGACGCATCTTCATCGCCACCTCCAGACAAGTCGGTTAAAATCTTACTCTCAAATTTCTCGCCAAGGCGCAAAGCCACCGAGTTGGAAAATTACGTTTTCGAGTTCTCAACATACGCTCATTTTTCCGAGCTTAGCGCCCTCTGCGCTTTTGCGGGAGAACGGCCGAAACTCGATTCCGGCGCGTCGGTTCATGGCGAGGGCATGAACCCCTTGTCCATCCACTCGCTCATGTCGGCGCCAAACCATTCGCTCGGCAATTCTCGCCCCAAACCTTGTTTTTTGCACGCTTCATAGATCAAGGCCCCAGTGGCTGCGAATTGAATGCCGACGCCCGTGTTGCTCTTGTAATAGATGATCTGCCGGTCGTTTTGCCGACCAGCGTGTTTCCCGATTAGGACTTGCCCGAGTTCACAAATCTTATCCCAACCAAGCTTCTCCCCGTCGATCAAATCGAGCAATTCGCGCTGCTGATTGGTGATGGCTGTTTCTTTGTTGTTGAGCACGATCAGATCGGCGCGGGTCATCGTTGTTGCGTCCGCTTCGCTGCGCCGGTGCACCCCATCGGTATTCACGATGGTTGTCACCAACTGACCTGGCTCCAGCCATTCGCCTTTGAAAACCGGTTCGCTGGAATTGGACGCGCACATGACGATATCCGCGCCCCTCACCACCGCTTCAGCGCTGGTCACCGGCTGCACCTCGACGTTCAGCTTCTCGGTCATCTCTTCAGCAAAGCGATCACGGTGCTCTTTGTTGGGGCTGTAGACGCGGACCGCTTCGATACTGCGCACCGCGCAGATTGCTTCCAGATTCGTTCTCGCCTCGTTGCCCGAGCCGAAAATGCCGACGACTTTGGCGTTGGTTCTTGCGAGCGCCCGGTTGGCAATCCCCGTAGTCGCTCCGACGCGGATCGCCGACATGCTGAAGTCGTGGATCAGCGCCAGCGGCTCGCCGGTTTGCAAGCTGAAGAGCAGGACAAATCCCCAGCTGCGCTTGAGCGGCGACGGAAAATCTAGCCGCTTGCTGCCAGCGACCACATGCTCCTGCACAATCGTCGAGTCGTAGCGCAGCGCCGCCACGCCGGCGCTCGGCACGGCACCGGGAATGATGTTCGCCATGTAGCCAGGCTTGTCGACAGCGGGCGGCACCTTGTAACGGGTGCGCGGTTTGTTTACGGCAATGCCGCGCGCCTCTTCAGCAAAGGCCCGCGCCATGGCGTCGATGCAATCGCGCATGTTCAACACCTGGCGCACTTCGGGATCAGTGATGAGCAGCATAAACGCGCTCCGGAGTTCCGCTATCGCAGTGCCTCTTCGACGTAGCTGTTGTCGTAGGTTTGTCTGGGGTCCAACTGCCTCGCCTTGGGATGATCGAGAAACTTGATCGCGTTGGCCATCGCCTTTTCAATGACGCGCAGGCTGGTCGGAAAATAGGGCTGGAAAAACTCAAAGGTATGTTGCAGCGTCGTCTCGTCCTGCACGCGGGTATATTTGCGCAGCGCCTTTTTGCTGACCGCCGCGTCGGTTTTTGATAGCACCAGCCCTTCGTTCATCGCGCGCAGGAAGCCCAGCCAGACGCGCCGGTTGCGCTGGTCTTTCAACCAGGATTCGCGGGCGGCGATAGTCGCGTTGGGAAACAAACCATACTCGGTGTCGGGCGGGCGAAACAGCAATTGAAAGCCGGCCTGTTTCGCACGCAGGCCAAAGGGAAAACCGATCATGGCGGCATCCACCGCGCCGTTCACCAGCGCCATATAGGACTCGCCGACACCGCCGGCTTGAATGAAAGCAACATCGTTCGGTTTTAGCCCACGCGAGTCAAGCATTGAGAGCCCGGCAAAATAAGTCGACGCACCGATACGGCTCACCGCAACTTTTTTGCCTCTTAGCTCGTCGACGGTTTTGATCGGCGGGCGCGCCCAGCCGTCGATGGTGAGGACTTGTAGATAGGAGCCGATGACCATCAGGTCGGTGCCCGCAAGCCGGCTGGAAATAATCCCCGCGCCGCCGGTGAGCCCGATGGGAAACTCCCCCGCCATCATCGCCGCGTTGATCAACGGCGAGCCGCCAAAAAACACCGGCGCGACTTCAAGCCCATGCTTTTGAAACAACCGCTCCTCGACGGCGATGAAAAACGGCAGCGTCGCCGCCGAGATCGGCGAATAGCCAACGGTGAGCTTGTTCAGGTCAGTTTGCGCCGCCTGAAGACGGGTAGCGCACATGAAGACAAGCGCAACTACGAACCCAGTCCTTGGAACCCTGCGATCCATCGGATCACCTCTTGTAGACCTCGCCGCTCACGATAACGCGCACATATGCTCATGAGTCATGTCAACCCGTAGAGCTTACGCGGATTGTCACACAGAATCTTCTCTATCACTTTCGGCGCAACATCTTCCCGCCCACGCATATTCTTGACGAACTCCGGCTCCTTGGAGGGATCGTTGTGGCCGTAGTCCGAGCCGATCACGATGTGCTCCTCGCCAATATAGTTGAGCAAATGCGGCAGCTCTTCGTCGGCTTCGCAGGCGATCCAAAAGCGATATTCGCGGAAAAAGTCCTGCGGATTCTTAGTCTTGAAATCGGGACGGGCCGAGCGGCGCAGGACGTGCCAGATATACGGCACCCAGCTCGCCGCCGCTTCGATGTAACCGAAGCGCAGCTTGGGAAACATTTCGGGAATACGATTGGCGACCAAATCGCGGAACGCCACCACCGGCAGCACCCGGTTGTGCGCAAACGTATGATTACGCTCGACGTCGAAGAGCTGCATCAGATGGCGGCTGCCCGAGCCAGTGTGGATGCAGATCGTCAGGTCGAGCTTCTCCGCAAGGGCGTAGACGGGATGTAGAAATGGATTGTCGAGGGTCAAATTACCTTCCATACCGCGAAAGAACACGCCCACCGCACCCTGCTCTTTGGCCCATTTCATCTCTGCCAGCGACGCCTCGGGATCGCGCAGCGGTAAAATCACCGCCCACTTGAGCCGGTCCGGCGCCTTGGCGCAGGCCTGCGCGACGAAGCGGTTGTAGGCGCGGCAGAGCGCGACATCGAGCTGCGGGTCGTCGGTGAGGTGGACGAGAAACAACGTCGGATAGATCACCTGCACGTCGACACCGATCTTGTCCATGTCGCGCAGCCGCGCCGCCGGATCGGTCAGCTCGCGCACCGCGAGATGAATATCACCGCGGCCCGACTCCTTTTTCTGCGCCGATGGCGTGATCAAGCTAAAGCTCGCCTTGCCGGCCGGCTTGGGAAATATCTCACCGTCGATCAACCAAAAGGCGTTGCGCTCAGCGTACCAAGTGTCGTCAGGAATGCGCGCCAGCACCGGCCGGCGCGGATACATTTCTTTGTCGATGAATTGCCACATCGCCTCCGACTCAGCGATGTGGGTGTCGGCGTCTAAAACTCCGGGCATAAAACTCTCCGTTCAAAGTTCATGGTTCAGCGTCAATGCGGTTCTTCGGTCTCGGACGGGCGCGATGAATCGCGCCCCAACATCCGAATTCCTTTTTGCCCCTTTTGCGCTTTTCGCGGTTAAGCCTCCGATCCTTCACTTCTTGAATTTGTCGATGAATCCGCTTTTGCGGATTTCGTCCAGTACGCTGCCGTCTAACAGCCGCAAGCTCTCTGGCGTTTGGCCTTTCGCTTTGGGATTGTCTTTCGCCACCTGGCCCAGAATGAACTCTATACCCTTCCTGTCTGGCATCACCATCACGCCGTCACCGTATTTGGCGAGATAGTAATCGTAGCCAATACTGGCGTCTTCCTCGCCCACGCGGTTGTATTTTTTATCAGCTGCAGCGCCAACCCTTTGTCGTTCTTCAGCAGAAAATATCCTTCGATGATCGCCTTCATCGCGTTGACGATTTTAGCGCGATTGGCCTCCAGGTAGCCGCGGCGCACTAGAAAACAATTCTGCGGAAACGGCACACCGCTTTCTGCGAGATCGATCAGCGAGTTGAGCTTAAATTGCCTGGCACCGATGGTCGTCAAGGGTTCCGCCAACAAGGTCGCCTGAATCGTATTGTTTGCCAGAGCGGCCAATCGCGTTGCGTTGCCGCCGACCTGGACGATCGTCACGTCTTTTGGATTGACGCCAAGTTTCTCCAAGGCGACCTGAGTGGCGTAGTCCGACGCCGAGCCGAAGCGGCTGATAGCAATGCGCTTGCCTTTCAGATCTTCGGTGCGCTTGATGTCCGGCCTAACCAGCAACTTGTTCGGGATAAAGTTGATCCCGCCCGCAATAATCGTCGTGTCCGCGCCTTGTAAATTGGCGGTGATGCCGAGGGCGCCGGTCGTAAAAACGATCTGTATTTCGTTGGCCAAAAGCGCCTGCATGGCGGGCGTGCCGCTTTCCAGCGCCAGATACTCGCCATCGAGCCCGTACTTTTGAAACAGCTTCCGTTCATAGGCCGCCCACACGACGCCATGAATCGCGGTCGAAAAGCCGCCGCTAGCGACGCGAAACTTTTCCTGGGCGAACGCATTAGCCTGCGCCACAAACGAGATCGCGGTCAGAACCACTGCGATAACAAACTTGATCATTTTCCATGCCTCGCCAATTTCTACGGATGCACCGTTTCCAAAAACCAGTCCGTCGGTATCTCTCGCCCGACGCCTTTTTCTTTAGCCGCCAGATACACCGCGTTGCCCACCGCCGCGAATTGTATGCCCAAGCCGATGTTGTTGATGAAACAAGTCACTTCCTGATCGGAGCCCCGCCCTGGCACTTTGCCGCCGATGACGTCTTTCAGCTCCGGCGAGTCGATCCAATAGGGCGCGGCCTCCTGTTCGGCAACAGATTTTTTGTCACCGCGTAGAAAATCCACTGGGTCGTGGCACCAGACCTTTTCATCGCCGTAGCCGGCGATGTAATTCTCGGGCGCGAAGTTCTTGGCGTGAATCACGATGCGGTTCGCTTTGCGAAACGTCTCATCGCCCAACTCAGAGATCTTGACGCAGGTCGCATGCACACCAGGCTTCATCCACTCCGGCAAAATGACACGGGTGATCGCATTGGTCGCCGCTACGAGAATGTCCGCTCCATTTGCGGCGGCCTCCGCCGAAACCATCGGTTCCACCGGCACGCCGACGAGCGCTTCCATTTCCTTGGCAAACTTCTCCCGATTGGCCTTGGTCGGACTGTAGGCTTGCACGCGCTTGATATCGCGCACACCGCAAAACGCCCGCACATGGGCACGCGCTTGCCAACCGGAGCCGAAGACCGCCAGCACCGACGCATCTTTGCGCACCATGTGTTTACCCGCCAGCGCGCTGGTCACCGCGACGCGCAGCCCTTGAATCACACCGTCGGGAAACATCGCCAGCGGCTCGCCGGTTTCGGCGGAATACAACTGGATCAAGCCGACCCACTTGTTCCCCGGCGCCGCGGGGACTTTGTCTTTGACGACTCTGTTTTCGCGCTGTTCCCATTTGATCACGTCGGAGTTAAGCCGCAGTGCGACGACCTTCGATTCGACCAGGCCGCCCTCCATGGTCTTGAAAGCATAGACGCTTCCTTCATGCACACCGGGCAAGTAAAGATCGCTGCGCGGCCGGTTCACGGCCGTGCCCTGCGCTTGCGACCGGTAGGCTTGCTCCAGAGAGCTCACCGCCAAGTCGACAGTCAGCAAATGGTCGATATCGTCATTACTCAGAATAAGCATTGTGACCACCTTGGAAACGTTATATGAACGGCTATATCAACCGCTGAAAGCGGGTGTCAACGAAGGAATTTCGGAATTTTCTCGCGCAGAGGCGCAGAGGGCGCGGAGCTGGAAAGAGCGTTTCAGCACGAAGACACGAAGGTAACGAAGTTCCGAAAAAAGACATTTACGTGGTAAAGCTCTAAAACATTTTCAATTATCCATTACCCATTATCAATTTTTCCTTCGTGCCCTTCGTGTTTCGTCGTGAAAAAACAAAAAAAGGAACAGCCGCATGATTTTCCTTACCAACGAGCACATCGAGCAGGTCCTCGACATGAAAACCTGCATCGATGCCATGGAAGAAGCTTATCGCGATCTCAACGATCTCAAGGCCGGTTACCGGCCGCGCATTGATTTCTATGTGCCGCAGGAGCCACACTATTATCGCTGGGGTACTATGGAAGGGGCGTCGCGCAAGCTCGGCGTTTTTGCCATTCGGATGAAGTCCGACATGCTCGCCTGGGAAAATCAGGACGGCTTCATGGTTGAAGACAAATATTGCATGGAGCGCGGCCGCTACTGCGGTCTGATCTTTCTCACCAGCACGCGCAACGGCGAGCCGTTGGCGATCATGAACGACGGTTACTTGCAGCACATGCGCGTCGGTGCTTGCGCTGGATTGGGCACGAAATATTTGGCACGCAAGAATGCCAAAGTCATGGCGATGATCGGCTCCGGCGGCATGGCGCGCACTTATGCCGAAGCAATCAAGCATGTGCGCGATCTCGAAGTCGTGCGCGTCTTCAGCCCGACGAAAAAGAACCGCGAAGCCTACGCCGCCGAGATGACACAAAAGCTCGATATCGAATTCATCGCCGTCGACTCGCCGGAAAAAGCGCTCAAAGGTGCCGACATCGTGTCGCTGACCACGGACTCGCTCGTGCCGGTGATCAAAGCCGAGTGGCTTGAACCGGGCACGCACATCAACAACGTGCGCAACAACGAAGCCGGTTCCGATGTGCTCAAGCGCGCCGACGTGCTGGCGCGGCTCGGCACGTCAACATTGTGGGCCGACCGCAACGCTCCAGAAGTCGTTACCGGTAGCGACGGCATGTTCGGCTTCATCGCCGGCAGTCCGGATGAGAAAAAGAAAATCCCCTCATCGCCGCACCAAGAGATCGATAACCCCAGCATCGGCACCGTGCCCGATGTCATGGCTGGCCGCTGGGTGGGCCGCGCCAACGACCAGCAGATCACTTTCCTAAACAACCAAGGCACCCAAGGCTTGCAGTTCGCCGCCGTCGGCGGCACGGCGTACAACTTGGCCAAGGCCAAGGGCCTCGGCCACCCGCTGCCGTTGGAATGGTTCACGCAAAACATTAGAGACTAAGTAAAGTCTTGCGTCTAGGGTCTAGTGTTTAGCGTTTTTCCGGAGACACTAGACTCCAGACGCTAGACGCCAACCGCCAACCGCTCCGGAGGTTTCCATGTCGACTCTTCGTTACGTCGCCTATCTCGCCGATGATCCGGCCAAGCTCGTCGACTTTTATCATCATTTTCTTGGCACCGAAGAGTTGGGCCGCACGTCCGAAGGTGACATCACCATCACCGACGGATTTTACAACATGACATTTTTCAAAAATCGGCCCGCGCTGGGCGAGATGCAGATGAATAACGGGCTGCATCACATTGGCTTACAGGTCGAAGACCTAGAAGCAACAAAAGCGCGCTTTTTGAAGTTCAACCCGCGCGGCATGATCATTCAAGAAGCGAATGACCTACAACATGGCCAACTGCGCCTACACGACCCAGAGTGTCGCCCGGTGACAATCTCGACGACGAGCTTCGGCGTGCCGACAAGCAAAGAAAAAAAATTTCCGCGCATCCGCCACATCGCCTACAACGCCCTCGACCCGGAAGTCATGCTGCAATTTTATTCGCAGGTGCTCGGTCTGCGCGAAGTACCGTCGAGCTACCTGCGCCGCCAACAGGGTCTAGGCAACCGGTTCTGCGGCGACGGCAAGACCAATCTAGCGATCCATCCGTTCTACAGCCCAGTGGAAGGCCACGAAGCGAAGTACGGCATCAATCACGTGGGATTTTTGACGAACACCATGCAGGCAACGATGGCCGAGCTGAGCAGTGTGCTAAAAATCGCGCCGCGCCCGTCGACTCGGCCCTACGCCGAATTCCGCTTCCGCGATCTCGAAGGTAACGCGTTGGACTTGTCGCAGACAAAAGGTTGGGAGGTGGACGTCGACAAGTGGGAAACGGCGGCGTAGCCGATCTTTCGCTAAGTGCTATAATTGACCGCGTAAGGAAGGTTTCTTCGTGACTCTAGAAGACATCGAACAGCTAGTCGCCCGCCTCACGCGCGCGGAAAAGGCCCAACTAATCCAACCGGTGGCCAGAGACCTTGGGAACGAATTCCCCCGGCATTGAAAGCAATCCGGACGTGTGTGTGGGCGAACCCTGTATCGTTCGAACTCGCATTACTGTTTGGCTTCTGGTCCAGGCACAGCGTTTAGGAACAAACGAAGCCGAGCTATTATTTATAAAAAGGTATCCAAGCCTTCGTGCCGCCGATTTAACCCACGCGTGGGCATACGCGAGCGGCACAAAGAAGAGATCGACGAGCAAATACGCGCTAACCAAGCCGCCTAAACCGACCCGGTTAGTAAAACCTGCGACGCTGTTGCTCACCCGACAAAATGAAACCCGCCGTCCACGTTGAGTAACTGCCCACTCATAAAATCGCTTTCGTTTGAGGACAGAAACAACACCGTTCCCACCAAATCGTTTTCGACTTGGCTGCGTTTGATGCTGCGCTGCTGGGCGCGGATTTTTTCATACTCCGGGTCCACTTGGCGGCCTTCGGTGACCACGAAGCCAGGGCTCACCGTATTCACGCAGATATTCCAGTCGCCCAACTCCTTTGCCATCGCCCGCGTCATCGCGATCAGCGCGCCTTTCGATGTCACGTAGTGAATGTAGTTGGGGTTCCCTGTTAGCGCGACGTTGGATGAGATGTTGATGATCTTGCCGCTCTTTTGCTTTTGCATATGCGGCGCAACGGCTTTGGCACACAGCCACGAGCCGCGCACGTTGACCGCCATCGCCTTGTCGAATTCCTCGACGCTCATTTCCCAAAACGGCCCCTTCCAGACAGTCATGAAATAGGCTGCGTTATTGATCAGAACATCGACGGTGCCGAACTGCTTGACGGTTTTTTCGACCATCGCTTTGACGCTCTGCTCGTTGGCAACGTCGCAGGCCATGCTGATCGCGGTACCGCCCATATCTTTGATCGCCTTGACGATCTGATCGGCGGGTGCAATATCGGGCAGCGACACCTTCGCGCCCTCTTTGCCAAACGCCATCGCATAAGCTTTGGCGATCTTGCCGCCGCCACCGGTGATGATAACCGACTTATCTCTGAAGCGCATCGAGAGCTCCTTTTTGTAAAAATGGTCGGCACCGCGCCGAAGGAGGGAAATCTCACTCGCAAACTAGCGCTAGCACACCCGTGTAGGCAAACAGCCGATTGGCTTTGCCGAGGGGCGCCAACTCGTAGCCGCCAAACATGCCGATCAACGGGAAGTCGCCCAAGGTTCGATGAATATACGCCGAATCGATGCCCGGCATGCCGTAGAGCGAGCTGCCGCGAGCACAGCAATTGAAGTAAACCCCGAAAGCGGGTTTGCGACCGGCGAGATTTTCTTTCTGGCGCAACAGCATCTGGCCAAGATCATCTCGGGCGCGCTGGCCATCACGAAACACAAAAATCATCGACTGTCCCTCATGCACGGTGTCGGCAACGCCGACGATTCCCTTGTCAGGATCGAGGCCGATGATATTGCGCACCAGGTAGCGTCCCGGCGCGACGCTATTTTCAGCCGGATCGCCGGGCAGGCCGACGAACAAGAACATCAGCGCCCGGCGCAGATCTTGAGCCAGCGGACCCTTTAGCTGTTCGGAAAACACCTCGATGGCGGGCCGATGATCGATCTCGTAAATCAGATTATTTTCCGCTTTGGTAATCGTCATCGGTGGCGTAATCGGCTGGCAACCCTGAGTGATGTCAATCTGGCTGTGAAAGTTTCCTGAGAGATAGACTCCTGCCAAGGCGTTGCTGGTGATCTTGTCACCGCACAGTTGGAAGGTCGCGCCGGCACCGCCGCCCTCGGAGGCGCCCGCCCCTACCACTGGATGAAACCCGGCTTTGCTCGCCATACTTTGCAGCAAGGCTTGCGGCTGGCCGTTGTAGGTGTCGGGGAAAAACATCATCAGCGAGTTCTCTTCATGACTCTTGCTGAGAAAGCCGCCGATGCTGTCGCCCAGGTGGGCTTCGTTGTCGCGCAGCGGCGCCAGCACGAAAGGGCGCGCCATCAATTGGTCGGAAGCGAACACCAGCACCGCCACACCGCGGCTGCCTTCGATTTCGCAGGCGCCGGTGAGCACGCCGGCGGCGCTGCAGCCGACAATCGACTCGGTTTGTGCGGTGCGATTGAGGGCAGCCGTCAATTCTTGTTGGCGTGCAGCGTGGTCGGCGGTAAAGAAGACCAGCGCCATGTCGGCGCGCTCAATGCCGGCCTGCGCTAGGGCTTGCTGAGTCGCGGCTTCGACGGCTACCTGCGTCGAGGATTCATCGGATTGTCCGGCACCGGCTTTGATCATAACCGGACTATAGGAGAGTCGCCGCTCCGCGGTCAAGCCGCACTGACAGTGATACGAAACCAGGCGGCATTGGCGCCAAAGCGCGCGCTCGGCAGGACCCCGGCTCCCAGTTCGTCTTTGAGGACGCGGTGCACGTGCTCGATGGTCCCCACCGCCACGTCCTCCAACCGATCCCCGCCCGCAGCAATCAGCGTGACGATCGCCTCGAGCTTTTGCTCCGGGGTAAAGCCCCGCTGGCGCTTGGACCGCGGGCAACTCTGAAGCTGCTACTTCATCGAACTCCCAGCGCCCGCATCGTCTCGACTACCAAAGGTAAGCCCGCCCGCGCCGTTCGCTCTTCTCGTTCGCCCTGCTCCATCACAAAGGGCAAGATACCCTGACGGCAGTTTTTGCGCACCCCTAGCCCCATCTTCCTTAACTCTGCGGCCGCTGCCCTGTGCGCCGTCGCTCGCGCCCCTGGCGCCTTAAATCCGACAGCTCGCACGCCCTCAGCTCGTTAATCAAATCCCAAAGCCTCCTGTAGCTTCGGATGGCCGCCTCGATTTGGGCCTCATCTTCGGCACGCACGTGCAGGGCCT